>NHJX01000009.1 GCA_002169105.1 Gammaproteobacteria bacterium TMED226
AAAAATTTGTCATTAACTTTAATAGGGGGTTTATATGACTAATCCAAATCATCCAAGCGTTGATCAGAGTGATCGTGAAGTACCAATTAATCTTCGACAGAGTGGTCGAACACCTACAGAACTATTAATATCAACTAGAGTCAGAAAGTCACCCTTTTGGCATTTATCTCATGAAGCTGGCTGTTGGAGAGCGACTGTCTACAATCGTATATACCATCCAAGAGGATATGTTAAACCAGAGGATGGAGGTGCGATGGTTGAATATGAAGCATTGGTTAATCGAGTCACGATGTGGAATGTTGCTGTTGAGAGACAAATAAGGGTCAAAGGCCCAGATGCAGAGGCTTTTACAGATTTTGTAATTACTAGAGATGCAACAAAAATTGAACCAGGCAATGGAAAATATGCAATTTTATGTAATGAAAAAGGTGGAGTACTTAATGATCCTGTTTTATTAAGATTAACCGAAGATGAATTCTGGTTCTCTATTTCTGATAGCGATCTTTTATTTTGGTTACAAGGAGTCAACGTCACTAAGAAATATGATGTTGAGATTGACGAAATCGATGTTTGTCCTGTTCAAATACAGGGCCCTTTATCTGAAGATCTTATGGCTAAACTGGCTGGTGAGGAATTAAGAGAAATACCATATTACGGTCTTATGGAGACTAAGATTGGTGGCGCTGATTGTGTTATTAGTCAAACTGGCTTTACTGGAGAAAAAGGTTACGAGATTTATGTTCGGGATGCACATGAAAATGCTGAAAAAATGTGGAATGCAGTTCTTGAGGCAGGTGAAGAATTTGGTCTGATGGTTATAGCTCCTGCTCACCATCGTCGAATTGCTGCTGGTATTTTATCTTGGGGTCAAGACTTAGATCATGAAACATCGCCGTTTCAGGTTAATCTTAGCTACCAAGTGCCAAGAAANAAAGAAGCTGATTACATTGGCAAAGACGCACTTGAGAAACAAAGAGCGATAATTGATGAAGGAAATGCTCCATTTAAGATGAAAATGGTTGGACTTATCTTTGGTGGTAAAGAGATCACAGATTATGCTCCTGATTTCTGGTTAATAAATGATACAGAAGGAAATGAGATGGGTTTTATATCATCTCCTTGGTGGTCTCCAGAATTAAATACAAATATTGCACTTGGGTGGGTTCCATGGGACTCATCTGAAATTGGAACAANATTACAGGTTAAATTACCAGATGAGTATTCTGAATCATCAGGAGTTCCGGTTGAAGGTGAAATAGTTGATATACCTTTTAGAGAATCGGTTAATCCAAATAAGCGAGAAGTTCAGAAAGCAAAAGGATTGGATTTCGCTGACTAACTTATTTAGGAAATAAGAAGCTTCTTTGCCCTTNAAAGCAATTGAACTGACCAGATAGAATAATTACTTATTTCTTCGAGCTTTTCGTAATTCTCTGTAAATCTTATTAAGTTTTTGCTTCTTTATAGTTCTTACAGACTGTCTTCTTAAACTAGCAAGTTTGGATTTTCTAACTCTCTCACCTTTATTTATGTGNGCTTCTCCAAATGAAGGTTTAATATCATTAATTAATAGTAACAAAAATAATTAAAAACTCTACAATATTAATAATGAATATTGTTGAGAGCAATAAAATAGAAAAGACTATATTAGTTTTTATTGAAATAGAGTTATTAAATAAGAATGAAAAATTAGAAAATAGTTANGAAGAATTCCATAGCTTAGTTCAATCATCAGGAACCAAAATAATAAGCAGCTTTAAATTTAAACAAAGAGCTCCTGTAACTAATTATTTTATTTCAAAAGGTAAGCTAGATTCCATCAAAGAATTTATTATTAATGATAACGTTGATTTAGTGATAATCAATCATCAGCTCTCTGCTTCTCAAAANAGGAATCTAGAGCTGTATTTAAATAAAAGAGTGATTGATAAGACAGAATTAATTCTTGATATTTTTGCCTCAAGAGCNTCTTCTCATATTGGTAANCTTCAAGTTGAGTTAGCACAATTAAATCACCTATCAACAAGACTTATTAGAGGCTGGACTCATTTAGAGAGACAAAAAGGNGGTATTGGATTGAGAGGTCCTGGTGAGACTCAACTTGAAACTGATAGACGTCTTATAGGCAAAAGAATCAAGATACTNAATNCAAGACTAAATAAAGCCCACAAACAAAGAGAGATTAATAGATATGCAAGGAAAAAGAGNAGGAACAAACTTGTTGCTTTAGTAGGTTATACAAATGTAGGTAAAACTTCTTTGTTCAACAAATTAACAGAAAGCATTCAGCTNGCAGAGGATAAGTTATTTGCAACATTAGACTCGGTGACAAGAAAAAATAAAAATCCAGCACACGGACCTATACTATTTTCAGATACTGTTGGGTTTATATCCGATTTGCCAACTCAATTAGTGGAATCTTTTAAAGCAACACTTGATGAACTTAAATCTGCAGATCTTTTGCTGCATGTTGTTGATATCTCCGATGTTGATTATAGAGTTAAAGTTATTGAAGTTAATAAGATTCTAGAGGATATAGGACTTNAAGATATNACACAGATTATGGTAAATAATAAGTGTGATTTGATTCCTAAATCTNGATTAAATTTATTAATAAAGAGGAAAAATAACGAGGTTTTTGTTTCTGCTAAGGATGATTCTGAATTTAAANANCTNCGTTCTGCAGTAAATACTTCATTATTTAATGGAGTCTACAATGGTTGGGTTTCTCTTGAAAATAANCTAGGNAATATTAGATCNACATTATTTGATATGGGNTGNATANAAGNNGAGAGAGNTTCCTCAAATGGNANAATGTTTGNAAATATAAAAATTGGNAATGATGANTTAGATCAATTTGTNAAGCTTAAAGGTTTTGAACTTTGTCANGATAAGGATATAATTTTAGAATCTTTNAATNATCACNAATGAATAATTACAAATGAAAAAACTAAACAACTTACTTGATNCAATCGCCAAACCTTTTGATNTATTAGCNCCNTGGTTNCTTAGAATAGGGTTNGGNACATCATTTATNCTTNATGGANTAGGTAAATTTCCAATNCCNNNANNATGNTATNGTTAGATNNTTNGAAGNCNANGGNATANATNTATCCNGAACTTATNGNAAGNATGGTTGCGGTAGGAGANGTTGTNGCTGGCGCTGGAATTATAATAGGCGGNTTATTAAATACTAAAGCAAANTTTTTCTACAGTAATGGACANCTTATNACAAGATTATCAGGAGGNGCCATTTCAGTAATTATGNTTGGNGCNCTTTTAATANNNCATNAAGACTGGTTAGTTACTCAGGAATTATTTATGTCNGANCAAATATTTTTATTGATCCTTGGACTTTACTTTGCAATAAANGGCAATAAGTAAAAAACACNACCCAATTTCNTATTANAAAAAGCTTTAGCTTTAAATAATATATATTTTCTTAAAAANTAGTTGCAAATCTAAATGATAATCATTATCATTCCCATTCATGAAAGCTACTTTATTGGTCATTCCCCTAGAAGTGTGCAGTTTTTTAGATTTTTATAATCAAAAAAATCTTTAGGCGAACAAAGGTAGCTTTCATTTTAATTANTTTAATAAAGGAAAATATATATATATATATATATGAACAGATTAATAAATAAATTTTTTGATGATATATCTCCATTGTTTATAGTGGGATTTCTTGTAATATCATCATTCGTTGTTTCTTTAAATGCTGCCGATGAGGGCACCGAAGTTGAATCAGTAACAATTATTGGTACAAAAGATGATGTTAAAGATTTGCCTGGATCAGGAACTGTTATTACAAATGCAGATCTACAAAAAGCTATGGATACTGATATTCATAAGATTTTATCAGCTGTTCCAGGTGTTTACTTTAGAACTGAGGACGGATATGGGTTGAGACCTAATATCTCAATTCGAGGAACGTCTATTGATAGGTCTGCTAAGGTAACTCTTATGGAAGATGGCATTCTTATAGCACCAGCACCATATACCTCATCTTCTGCTTATTATTTCCCTACAANTGGACGAATAAATTCAGTCGAAGTTTTAAAAGGACCTTCTTCTATTAGTCAAGGTCCAAGCACTATAGGAGGGGCTATAAACTTAATAAGTACACCAATACCTGAAGTTAACTCAGGTAAATTTGTTCAAGAAATTGGTGAGAATGGAATGATGAGGACTCATGCTTATTATGGGATGAATTCAGGAAATCTAGGTGCATTAATTGAAGTGCATGAGCATCAAACTGATGGTTTTGATAGTATTGCAAATGTTGGCGGCGATACAGGTTTAGATAAATCTGATGTGATGTTTAAAGCTAGATACGAAACTGGAAATCATTCTTTAACACTTAAGATGGTAGAGGTTGATGAGACATCAAATCAATCATATGTTGGTCTCTCTCAACAAAGTTTTATGGCTAATCCTAGAAAGAGATATGGAATGACACAATACGATGTCATGAATAATGATGGAGATCAGATGTCATTAACTTATGCTGGATCTTTTAACAACTTTGATGTTGTAGCTTCAACATGGAGCAATGATTACCATAGAGACTGGTTTAAAGTTGATAAAGCAAATAATACAAAAGCTCACGGAGTAAGTAATGGAATTAACAATGTTATTTCTGCTGCAAATGACGGAAATGCTAACGCTCAAGCGATTCTCGATGGCCAATTAGCAGTTCAAGTTAAGCTGAAGCATAACAATAGATTTTATATCAATGAAGGTTTTCAATTTAAAGTCTCAACAGAAATCGGTGTCCATGCTTTAACTGTTGGTTATAGAGATATGGAAGACTCAGAAAGCAGATACCAAAAATATGAATGTTTTGACCAAAGCGCGTCAGGAGCTAATTCAGCTCTGTATGCATGTAGCACCGGTTTTACAGGAAGCAATAACAGACTAAGAGTTTCTGAGGCCACATCTTTCTATATAGAGGATAAAATAACTTTAGGGAAGTTAGCTTTAACAATAGGCCATAGATCTGAAGATTATGATCAGGTTGAAAACAGATGGGATGATGGAACTCCAACAAGGAATGTATTGGCTTCAGGTTATCCAAAAACTAAAGATGGAGATCATAGTACAACAGGTTTTGGAGCAACATATGAATTAAATGATAATATGCAATTAGTTGCAGGTTTCCATGAGGGCATGACGGCTATGTTTGGTACCAGTCCCGAAACAGCAGATAATATGGAATTAGGATTAAGATATTCCGAAGGCATGACTAACGTTGAAGTATTTTATTTTGCAAGTGACTATGAAAGTTTGAAAGCAGAATGTAAGAATTCTCAAGGTGGAGACTGTAATGAAGGTGATGTCTTTGATGGTGGTGCAGTTGATGTATCAGGCATAGAGCTTGCAGCATCATGGGTTCTTGAGGGAGAAAATGGAATTTCATATCCAGTCGGCTTGACCTATACATCTACTGATGCAACATTTGCAAATAGTTTTGATGATGATGGTGAGTATTGGGGTGTTGTTGCAGATGGCGATGATGTTCCATATGTACCTGACTCTTCATTGGCATTAGTGGCTGGATTTGTTAACTCAAATGGCTTGAGCGGCAATATGAGATACGTTAGTAATGGTAGCTCATGCTCAACAGCTGCATGTGGCAGAAATCAAACTATAGATGCTCATAGCTTCTTAGACCTTAACTTAAGAAAAACACTAAATAAAAATATGGATGTATATTTAGTGGTTGAGAATGTTTTAGACAGTGAAGATATTGTAGCTAGAGCTCCAAAAGATGGTGCAAGATCTCAAAAGCCTAGAACAATGAAAGTTGGAATTTCTTATAATTTTTAATTAAGATTTTGGAGAGGGGTGATTTACATTCCCCTAAAATGTAAAAAATAAGGGGTAATTTAATATTACCCCTTTTTTATTGTTAAAATACCAATATGAAAGATTTCTTACAATATGATGATATAAAAATTTTTAAATATGAAAATTTATATTTATCAGTAATCTATACTATAGGGCATATTTTTGTTGCAATGATGTGCAATAAAATCATCACAGGAGCATCGCTAGATATGGCAGCTGCAGATGCGTTTGTTGAACCAATTATTAACGGATTCTGGTTTTACTTTCTTCTTGTTTATCTTAAAAAGGTTTTTGTTAACAGAATTGAACAAAATCCATCAGCTTTTCTAAGTTCTAAAAATGTTGGTATTTTATTAGCAGTTTTATATACCATAGGGCATATATTAATTGCTATGACTTGCAACAGAGTCTTAACTGGAGCGCCTCTTAATCTAGCTGCCATTGATGCATTTGTTGAACCAATTATTAACGGATTCTGGTTTTACTTATTATTTGAAGTTTTTAATAGATATAAAAGAAATAAAATATCAAACGGTATGGGACGAGTTCATAATTTTGCACCATCACCTAAAATATCTAAATTAGCTCCTGTTAATAATAAAAAACATACTGATTAAATTTACAAAATATTTTTTATTAAAGTACAATACTTCAACTGAATATGGGGCTATAGCTCAGCTGGGAGAGCACCTGCTTTGCAAGCAGGGGGTCCGCGGTTCGATCCCGCGTAGCTCCACCATTTTATATAAATTTAAGTCTTTTTTTATTATTATATTTTTAGTATATTTACATTAAATACTTTTAACTGCACATTAAGAAGGAGCACAAATAATATGACTGATAAAGTCGATGGCAAATGTCCTGTAATGCATGGTTCAATTACAACTCATAATTCAAGTGGAACATCAAATAAAGATTGGTGGCCTAATCAATTAAATTTAAATATTCTTCATCAACATGATACTAAATCAAATCCAATGGATGATAGTTATGATTATAGAGAGGAATTTAGCAAAATAGATTATGAAGGATTAAAAAATGATCTTAATAATCTTATGACAGATTCACAAGAATGGTGGCCTGCTGATTATGGTAATTACGGACCATTCTTTATAAGAATGACTTGGCATGCTGCTGGAACATACCGAAACACAGATGGTAGAGGTGGTGGAGGTACAGGTGCTCAGCGTTTTGCGCCACTTAATAGTTGGCCTGACAATGGTAACCTTGATAAGGCTAGAAGACTTTTGTGGCCAATAAAGCAAAAATATGGAAAGAAAATTAGCTGGGCTGATTTATTAATTCTTGCAGGTAATGTTGCAATTGAATCAATGGGCGGAACAACTTTTGGATATAGTGGTGGAAGACCAGATATATGGGGACCTGAAGAAGATATTCACTGGGGTCTTGAATCTGAGTGGTTAGATAACAAAAGGTATAAAGGCAAAAGAGAATTAGATAATCCTCTTGCTGCAGTTCAAATGGGACTAATTTATGTTAATCCTCAAGGTCCTGATGGAAATCCTGATCCGCTTGCAAGCGCCCATGATATTAGAGAAACATTCGGAAGAATGGCTATGAATGATGAAGAAACAGTAGCGCTAGTTGCAGGTGGTCACACTTTTGGTAAATCTCATGGCGCAGGTCCTGAAGATAATGTTCAATTAGAACCCGAAGGAGCTCCACTTGAAGAAATGGGTTTCGGTTGGTCAAGTACATATGGTTCAGGTGTAGGAAGTGACACTATTACAAGTGGTATTGAAGGAGCTTGGACAGCTAATCCAACAAAATGGGATAATGGCTATTTTGATTTATTATTTGGATATGAGTGGGAATTAACAAAAAGTCCTGCCGGAGCTCATATATGGCATGCAATCGGTCAAACTGAGGATGATATGGCACCTGATGCAGAAGATTCCTCAAAAAAAGTACCTACTATGATGACAACTGCAGATATGGCTTTAAGAGAAGACCAAGCTTACAAGAAGATATCTAAAAGATTCCACGAAAATCCTGATGAATTTGCTGATGCTTTTGCAAGAGCTTGGTTCAAGCTTTTACATAGAGATATGGGACCAAAAACAAGATATATGGGTCCTGAAGTCCCACAAGAAGAATTAATATGGCAAGATCCAGTTCCTGCAGGTAAAAATGATTATGATTTAGATCAGGTTAAAAAATTAATCAAAGACGCAGCATTATCCGTTCAAGAAATGGTTGAGACAGCATGGGCAAGTGCATCTACATTCAGAGGCTCAGACATGCGTGGCGGCGCAAATGGTTCAAGAATCAGATTAGCACCTCAAAAAGATTGGGAGGTTAATAACCCAAGCCAATTAAATAAAATCTTAAGTGTTTATGAATCTATATCGAATCAAACTGGGGCGTCTATTGCTGATATTATTGTTTTAGCAGGAAACGTTGCAATTGAAATGGCTTCAGGCACAGAAGTTCCTTTTACTTCTGGAAGAGGTGATGCAAGCCAAGATCAAACAGATATCGAATCTTTTGAAGTCTTAGAGCCAAAGTCGGATGCTTTCAGAAACTATCATGTAAAAGGAGTTAATGTATCCCCAGAAGAAATTATGCTTGATAAGGCACAGTTGTTGGGTTTAACCGCACCTGAGATGACAGTGCTTGTTGGGGGTATGAGATCACTTGGAGTAAGCATGAATGGTTATGGACTTTTTAGCAAAGACCCTGACAAACTAAGCAATGATTATTTTAAAACATTGCTTGATATGTCTGTTCAATGGAAACCAAATGGTACTGGAAATTCTTATGAAGCTTTTGATAGATCAAGTGGTGAAAAAATAAGAACAGCCTCAAGATCAGATCTAGTTTTTGGTTCCAACTCTCAATTGAGAGCAATCGTAGAAGTATATGCAGAAGATGATTCTGATGATAAATTTGTGAATGACTTTATTGCAGCGTGGAATAAAGTTATGAATGCAGACAGGTTTGACGTTAGTTAAATTACTTAGTCTTTAAAGTTTTAATATTAGATAACGATTGGAAGAAATATATTCCGGTAACTATTATTATATTAACAGACAGTTGGGCAACTAATAATTTTGTTGATATAAGTTCTATATTTAGAACACCAGAGTAATAGATTCCAAAAATACCAATAACGGAAGAAATTAGGAATAATTGATATCCATATCTATTTCCCTGCATTAGATATCCAGTTAAAGTAGCTAGAGCAACTAAAGATATTCCAAACAAAACAATCTCAGAATAGGAATGCAAAGATACATAAGTTAAGACTGCACCAGATACAATTATAGTAAATAACATTTGAGTGAAACTGAATAATTTGATGTCAGGACCAATTTCTGGATTAAATTTAATATCAAACTCTTTAGGATCCTTAATTTCTATGCAGTCCTCTGGTCTCCAATAGGTTTTAGAGAACCACACTTTAATTTTATCTTTCCATGATTTAGTTTTAATAGTATCTTTTATCATGATTGAGAAAACTTGAAAGTTGGCCCAAATAGGGTTCCAACTTCCCAAAGGAGTTGCAGTCCCATAAACAGGCTTGATATCTGGTTTCTCGGCTATATATGTTCCAAACATACGATCCCATATTATGAATACACCTCCATAATTCGCATCGATATATTCTTTATTTTTTGCATGATGAATACCGTGATTCATAGGAGTTATAAATATTTTTTCTAATAAACCTAAATGTCCAATATGTTTAGTATGTACCCAGAATTGATAAACCAGATTGATACCGGCAACAGTTATAAATACTTCTCCTGGAATACCAAGCATAATCATAGGCATATAGAAAATCCATTTCCAAAGCCAACCAGTACTTGTTTGTCTTAATGCTGTTGCAAGATTAAAGTCCTCTCCATGATGATGTACGCTATGAGTTGCCCATAATATTTTTATCTCATGATGCATTCTATGCATCCAATAGTAAGATAAATCATATAGCAAGAATGCTGCTATCCATGTAAAAGGATTTTTTACAGATAATAACTCAAGGTTAAGATATTCAGTTATGAACACAAATATTACACTCTGGACACCCAAATTAAGCATTGTTGGGAATCTGCTTATCATGCCAAGAGCAATACTTGTAACCGTATCGTTTAAGCGATAAGTATTCTTACCCACATATAAACCATAAAAGTACTCAACTATTATCAATAAAAAAAATATTGGAATAGCGAAGGTTATGATCAATGATTTGTCTGTAATTACTTCCATACTTATTAAATTATATTAAAATTAGCCTTAATTTTCCTTAATGAACTTAAGAACACCTAGAACATTACCATATTCCCTGTTAACTTCAAACCTTCCCTCTATATTTGCTAACTTAAGCCTTTCTTCAATGCCATTTTTAACAATTAAATTTTTTGAGGTTCTACCTAAAAAGTATACTTCATCTAACCCACAAATCAGCGCATTAAGATAAGAAATAGTTCCTATAACTTCACCGACCATATTTGATAAAGATGCAGCTATATCTTCATTAGAATGTTCTTTAGCATTTTTTCCTTTAGCAAAATTTGATGCAGTAATTTCTGGATATAAAGCACCTATTTTATTAACTGCTTCACCAATAAGTATATCGAGAGATTTTCTATCACCTGAAGCTGCTAAGTCTTCTATTTCACAAGGATCATTAGTATCAAGTAAATAGTTTGAAAGGCCTTGCAGGGTACCCCCTCCAATAGATATGCCACCCAAGTGATTAAATTTTTTATCAGCATGATAGATACAAGCAGTACCAGTTCCAGCACTAACAGCCATGAAAGGCTTATTACCAATATCATATAATTCAATCACTCCAAAACCAATTGCTTCAATTTCATTTACTTTAACAATAGGAATATTATTAAAAAAGCTCCCAAGATCATTAGATTTTCCCCCAGTTACTGCAATTTTTGTAACTTTATTAGAATCTAGCTTTATAGAGGCAAATATTTCTTTTATAAAATTGTCACTAATTTTTTTTGATGGAAACGAGAAAAACTTTATTTTATCTTCATTAGATACTGCTATATCAGTATTGGTAATTCCAAAATCAATTCCAACTATCATCTTTCTTTGGATAAAATTAAAAGACCAGCAAGAATGCCAAGGTTTTTTACAAAATTTTGGAGTTCATGCGCTTGTTCAGGACTACCATTTAAGTTCCAAAAATCATGAATAAAAAAGTTAATCAATAAAGTTGTAATTACAAGACTTAATGAGCTAGCTTTTAGGTTTTTACCAAATATTATCCATATTCCACAAACGATTTGAGTTATGGCAATGATAGAAAGAGAGAATGTTGGAAAGGGCACTTCGTTAATTATAACAATATTTAAATTATCTGAGAAAAGAAAAACCTTAGAAATTCCTGGCAATAAGAAATAGATACCAATTAGAACTCTACCAACAATAAAAAAGGTCGAACTAAGTTCAAATGATTTATTCAAGACACTCTATTGAGAACCATTACTAGGCCATTCCATGGGTATCTGCTGTTGTGGGTTAAAGACTTCTGGACCTATAGAAGGGTATGCATTTGTAGCTGCATCAATTTCAGCAGAGCTAATATATTGACTTGGCAATAGTTTAAATACATCAAGACCTCTAGTAATCTCTGTACCATAAATAAAACCCTTATAAAAATAAGTAGACCAGTAACCTCCAGTAATTAATAAATCTTCAAAGATAGGACCTCTATCAAAATAAGCTATTTCCAAAGGATTAGATGAGTCTGTAAAATCCATAATTGATATTCCGCCTTGATACCAAGCTTGAACAAAAATATCTTTATTAGGTATAGGTATAATAGATCCGTTATGGGCAACACAGTTTTCTGTCTCTAATTGTGGAGCTGGCATTTTATAATGACTTTTAAATATTAGTTTATTATCAACAATGTCATATATAGCATCTGCTCCCCAGTCTAATGGGTCCCATGCTCTACAACGAGCTCTACCTCCGCCACCCCATTCATCAGTAAAGATAACTTTTGTACCATCATTATTAAATGTTGCTGAATGCCAGTATGCGAATCCAACATCAGTTACCACATCTAATCTTTTTGGATTATATGGATCAGTAATATCAAAAAGAATACCGTTACCTGAGCATGCTCCAGCTGCAATATTTGCAGAAGGGAATACTGTTATATCATGACATTGATTTGTTTGACTTGTATCTTGTGTATCATCACCATGGTCTCCGCCACGCCAAAGACCTGCGATCGAACCAGTTTCTGAATCAGCAAATACTGCAGGACTGCTAACAATTCTTGATTTTGAAGGATCAGAAATTGGAATTTCGATAACATCTATCCTGAAGAGAGCCGTTCTCTCATCTCCAGCAATATTTCCAATACATTGTTCCATTTCTTCTTCATCCCTGACACCACCAGTTCCAGAATTGTAAACTATAATTTTTCCATCAGCATTGGGTCCAGAAACGACTGAATGTGTATGGGATCCTCTGCATGTTTGTACTGCTCCAACTTGTTTCGGTTTGCTCAAATCAGAAATATCAAAAATTCTTATTCCTCTAAAACGTTCAGGACTTGCATCTCTTCCAACACCTTCAAGACCGCAATCAATTCTGCTTCGAATTTCTTCTACAGACATGATAAGTAAATCCCCAACTATAGAAACATCACCTTGACCTCCTGGACAAACGACAGAAGAAATGAGATTTGGTAAACCATCTTCATTAATATTGTACATATTGAACCCATGATAACTTCCGGCAACAAGCAAGTTGTCCCTAAAAGCCATATCAGTATTAGCAAAACTTAACATTGGAGATCGAAGTGACCTTGAAATCTCAGCAGTTGTTTTATTTTCGTTATCTTCGCTTAAATCTTCTGAACCTTTTTCTGCAGGATTGCTTGGATCAAAGAATCCAGTAGGTTTTTTAAAAGATGCAATAAGTTCCATATTTAATATTGCTTCTTCAGCTATAAACAATCCAGATGCCAATCCAGATCTAGGGTCGTCTGAAAGACCTACAGCAAGAGTATTCATTCTTTCAATCTCAACCGCTTGGTCATTAACCAAGTCAGATACAAACTCATTTAATATAGGATCATAAGCAGCACCTGAATATTTTTTTAGTTCATCAACCATTTCAAGCGCTCCATCATGATGGTTAATCATCAATTGAAGGAACAGCCTATCAAAGTTTGTGCTAGTAGATTTTGAAAGATTATCTAATTGTTTTGGTGTTGCCATACCCACCATTTCAAAATGCATATGATGACTATGTGACATATCAGGGATTTCTTGATTTCGATCTTTTAACCAGCTGATCATAAAATTTATCTCATCTTCTTGAGAGACATCAATTCTTGCAGCAAGATCAAGAATTGTTTTGTTGTTTGTTCTCTCTTTCGCCATTTTTGACATTACAATCGCTTGATCATGATGAACAATCATTCCCTGAAGAAATGACACATCTGCTTTAATAAATGAAGTATTTGCGATATCAGTTGCTGCATTCGCATCGAGTACTTTTGAGGGTTCTCCTGGCGCGCCAGGTTGAATTATTGGAACATGATTACCTGCTGATACAATTTGAAAAGTAGCAAATAGAGTAAATATTAATATATAAAATTTTGACTTTTTTAAGATAACCATATTATTTTTCATCATCACTATCCTTAATTTCTTCAGAATCACCCTCAATAATATTTTCTTTTGGTTGATGATCAAACCTATTAATTCTGTCGTTTCTTTTTAATTGTCTTGAAGAAGCCTTAAGCTTTGATAACTTGAAGAAAGCATACAAAGATATTAATGCTATAGAACCAAATATTATTGTGTTCATCTCGTTACCTTCTTATTTTTGCTAACAGTCTTAATATTTCAAGATACAACCATACTAAAGTAACCATTAAAGAAAATGCACCATACCACTCCATATACTTTGGCATACCTTTTTCAGCACCTTCTTCAATAAAATCAAAGTCTAAAACTAAATTTAGAGCAGCAATACCAACAACAAATAGTGAAAAACCAATGCCAAAAAGACCATTTGAATGTATAAACCCAATGCTTGAGCCAAAAAAGAAAGACATAACAAAATTAACTAAATATAGTATTAATATTCCAAAAGTAGCAGAAAATATCATTAATCTGAAGTTTTCTGTAGGCTTTATTAACCCTGTTTTGTAGCACAAAAGCAAAGAGGCCAGGATACCAAAAGTTAGTCCTATTGCCTGGATTCCAATTCCTGGATAACTCTGTTCAAAAAACATAGTTATAGCTCCAAGAAAAATTCCTTGAGATAATGCATAAAGTGGAGCTGTTGAACCAGCATTTGATGGACTCCTAAAAATAGTAATCATTGCTAAAATAAATCCTATTATCATTGCAGGAAGCATAAGCTGAGGTATGTTCCAACCTATAAAGGCTCCCCCAAAACAGGTGGCTAATAAAATTCCTGTTTTGTTTACTGCACCATCCAGTGTCATACGATCGCTTATAGGTAAGTCATCAATAAAACCATTAAAATTTTTTGTGAAAGCTGGATTACCAGACCTTCCAAATCTATTTATTGCTGAATGTTTAGACATAAGATGACTCCATATTTATAAACATACTAATTGTGTATGTTAAGAAAAAATTTAAAGTTATAAGGCAGTTGGTATTTGACCAAATTTCTCGAGAGGCTTTTTCATTTCTGCCCAATCGCACTCAAAATCATCTGGTGCATTCTCATATTCAAGCAATCCCAAGGCTTCAAATTTTGGTCTTACCTCATCAGTTAATAAGCCAATTCTTTTTAGATTAGGCATAACTCTAGTAAATAAGAAATTTCTAAACATTTCAAAAGTTCCTGTATTTAATTGAAATTCTCTTGCTTCCTCTTCGCTCATTTTTAAGAATCTTTGTTCAGCCTTTGTATTAATCAATCTATCTCTTGATATAACACATGCTTCATATGCAAATTCAGCTCTTTCATTAATTTCTTCTGGCGAAAGTGTTTTAAGATAATCTTCTAAATAATTAATACCAAAGGTTACATGCCTAGCCTCGTCACGAACGACGTAATGAAGCAATTGTTTCAATAAAGGATCTTTTGTAATAGCTTTAAGCATTTGAAAAGCTGCAAGCGCAAGTCCTTCAATGATAATTTGCATACCAATAAATTTAAGATCCCATCTCTCATCAGTTAGTATTTTGTCTAATAACAATTTTAAGGATGGGTTAATTGGATAATGTATTCCGACCTTATCTTGTAAATATTTATTAAATACTTCTACATGTCTTGCCTCATCAAAAGTTTGAGAAGCGGCATAAAGCTTTGCATTATATGTAGGTGCACAACTTGCAAGTTGAGATGCAACTAAAAGAGCACCTTGTTCTCCATGCAAAAACTGACTCATTAATTCAGCTGTATTATGTCTATCAAATAATATTTTTTCTTCTGCCGAAAGTTCTTGATAAGCATCTAACATTTCATGAGGCAATTCTTCATCAGGCTCTATTATTTTCTCATCAGCTGGATGAGTATATTCCCAATTAAGATCAATAGAACTATTCCAATTCAACTCTTTCCCTAATTCATAAAGCTTCTTAATTCTATTATCTGAAACAGTATAGTCCCAGTTATATGCCCCAGTTAGAGGAGTTTTAAAAATTTCAACCACATCCTCAACATTATTTTGAGTTAGATTAAGATCCTCATCAAAATAAAGTAAATCTTCTGGAGGCCCATTTTGCTTACGAATTTTCATAATTTTTTTCTCTTTATATATATTCTTATTAAACAGGTGAATACAGTATAAACTGTAATTATCTTATAATAATTGTTAATTATTGAAAAGTTTTGTTAATTCTTCTAATAAAACCCCACCTAACTCCTCAGCTCTATTAATTGTTATAGCATTTTTATAATATTTAGTTACATCATGCCCAATACCAATTGCCTGTATCTCAACAGGACTATCATTTTCTATTTTTGAGATTATTTCTTTTAAATGATTATCTAGAAAATCATCCTTATTAGCTGAAAGAGTACTATCATCTACAGGAGCACCATCAGATATAACAATTAAGACTTTCCTCTCTTCTGGTCTTTTAGTAAGTCTTTCATGAGACCATGCAAGAGCTTCACCATCAACATTTTCTTTAAGCAATCCTTCTCTCAGCATAGACCCAAAGAATTTTCTTGATCGTCTCCAGCTATTATCTGCACTTTTATAAATAATATGCCTGATATCATTAAGTCTGCCAGGATTAGATTTACTCCCATTTATCATCCACAATTTTTTCGAGTCTCCGCCTTTCCAATTTTTTGTTGTAAAACCAAGGATCTCAGTTTTAACTTGGCATCTTTCTAAGGTGCTCCCAATAATGTCGGCACATATTGCTGCTAAACTTATTGAACGACCTCTCATAGAACCAGAGTTATCAATTAACAATGTGACGACAGTATTCTTAAAGTTATTTTCAGTCTCATGTTTAAAACTTAATGGATATCCTGGATTTGCAATAATCCGATGCAATCTAGCATTATCTAAAATACCTTCCTCTAGGTTGTAATTCCAGCTAGTGTTTTGTTTAGCCAACAATAATCTTTGGAGCCTGTTCGCAAGCTTACCTATTGTTGATAAATGGGGCTTAATTAGATTATCTAATTGATTTCTTAATCTTATAGACTCATCCGAAGTTACTAAATCTTTTGCTTCAATAATCTCATCAAAATTTTTTGTATATATTGAGTAGTCTTTTTTGTGATTGGGTGAAAATTGATTACTAGGATAGGCCACAGCCTCAATCTCTTCTTCAATAGATGTATCATCTATAGTGTCCATCGATTCTTGCATATCAATGTCTATATCTCCCTTAAAGTCTTGCATTTGATTTTCATTCTTATCATCTAATCCAGACTCTATCTCGATATCTTCACTATCAAATTGATCATTTGTGCCAGGAGCTTCATCAGGATCAATACTTTCATCCTCATGAGGCGCATCCTTAACAAGATTTAATTTTTGAAGAAATTTTATAGATAATTTTTCAAATTCTCTTTGATCTTCAATATTTTCTATTAGCTTATCTCTTATAGAATCCAAAGAATGATCTATATTAAATTTTTTATTAAATACTTGAAGAATATTCATAGATTCATTGCTTAAATCAAAATTAGTAGCATTTTTTAACCATAAATTTGCACCATATGCTAAGTAGGCTAGAGATTTCTCATCATGCATATTTAAACTTTTTTCATTATGGTATTCAGAAATATTGCTTTTAGATCCTAGATATTTTGAACAACCTAGCAGTTCAACTCTTGATATCTCTAGCTCATTAAAGATCATTCTTGCATTAAGTGTGAGCGGTATTTGTTTAGTTTTTTGGTGATAAAGGTGCCAAAATGCCTGATAATCAGATTCACCCCTCCACTTGTTGAGATCTTTAGAAGACCTTGGTGCAGATGGAATAAAGATATTTCTTTCAATAGGAGGTCTCTGCGACAATCCAGTACTAGATGTTAATTCCTTATTTTTTGAAATAGCTTTAACCGAAGAAAAAACTGCCTCGTGAAGCCTGTCTCTATTTTTATTCCAGCCCATTAAAATTTATAATCACCTTAAATTTAATCAATTTCCATATCAAAACATCTCTGAAAATATTCAGAAATAATTGATTTCTCAACATCATCACATTTATTTAAGAAGCTTAATTTAAAAGAGACTACAAGATCTTTAAAAATTTTGTAATTTTGACCCCATGATATTACTGTCCGTGGTGACATTAACGTTGAAATATCTCCATTAGCAAAACCAGACCTGGTTAAGTTTGCAAGTTTAATCATGTTCTTAATGATTTCTTGGTTTTTTATCCCCTTAAGACCATTTAGTTTTGATGCTACAACTTTATATTCTTGCCTAGGATCAAGATAATTAAGTGTTGAGAGGATATGCCATCTATCCAGTTGTCCTTGATTTATTTGCTGTGTTCCATGATACAACCCAGTCATATCTCCAAGTCCAACAGTATTTGTTGTTGCAAATAATCTAAAACATGGATGTGGAGTAATTATTTTATTTTGATCTAGCAGAGTGAGTTTACCTTCTACTTCTAGNATTCTCTGAATTACAAACATGACATCAGGACGACCTGCATCATATTCATCAAATACTAGCGCGACAGGATTTTGGATAGACCACGGTAGCAAGCCTTCTTGGAATTCTGTTATTTGCTTACCATCATTAAGCTTTATTGCATCCTTGCCTAATAAATCTATTCTGCTTATATGACTGTCAAGATTTATTCTAACGCATGGCCAATTTAACCTAGCAGCTATTTGTTCAATGTGTGTTGATTTTCCTGTTCCATGGAAACCTTGAACCATAACTCTTCTATTATGTTCAAAACCTGCAAGGATTGATAAAGTTGTATCTCTATCAAATACGTAAGAGTTATCAATATCAGGAACCCAATCTGACTTATTTTGAAAGCCTTTCACATAGAGCTTTGAATCTATATCGAAAACTTCTGTTACGCTTAACTTTTGATCGGGCTTATTAGGTAGCTCTATTTTTTTATTTAATGTCATTTCTTAAAACTTTGATTCAGGACTGCATATCCTACCTTTTGAGAGTTTAAAGTTCTAGTTTTTTTATAAACAATGTAAGATATCATTATTAATATTCATGTAAAAATATGTCAGATAGATTAAAGAAAAAAGTGGCACTTATTACCGGCGGTGCTCAAGGACTAGGCAAAGAAATGGCTAGATTAATGATTGCTCATGGAGCAAAAGTTGTTATAAGTGACATAAATGAAATAACTTTAGCAGAAACAGCTAAAGAACTTTCTTGCGATCATTTAGTTCTAGATGTTACAAGCGAAGAACAGTGGCAAGATGCAATTGCAAAAATAAAAGAAGATATCGGATCTTTAAACATTCTTGTAAATAATGCTGGTATGGGCGGAGGAGGAGATGTTGAATCTACTAATTTAGATTCATGGAACTTAGTTCATAGAGTTAACTTAGACTCAGTTTTTTTGGGCTGCAAGTATTCATTGCCACTGATGAGAGATTCAGGCAATGGATCAATAATTAATATTTCATCTATGTCTGGAATCGTTGCTTCACATAATACATCTGCTTACAATTCTTCAAAAGCTGCTGTAAGACATCTTTCGAAATCAGTTGCATTGCATTGTGCAAAATCAACAAACCTTATTAGGTGTAACTCACTACATCCTGTATTTACTAGAACGGCGATGGTGCAAAGCATGATTGATTCAGCACCTGATCGAAATATTGAACAAAAACTTATTCAACAAATTCCAATAAGAAAGCTTGCTGAACCTATAGATATTGCAAATGCTGCAGTTTTTTTAGCTTCGGATGAATCATCATTTATAACTGGAACAGAATTAATCGTTGATGGTGGATTAAGCGCAACATAAAGATGTCAGATAAATCACCCTTAACCAAATCACTTGAATTATTCAATTTAGAAAAAATAGATAGAAATATTTTTAGCTGGACAGGAAAAAATGTTGGTTATAAAAGAATTTTTGGAGGGCAAGTTATGGCCCAAACCCTTGTTGCAGCATACAAGACTGTAGATGCTGAACATTATGCTCACTCCTTTCATTCATATTTCTTAAGACCGGGAAATATGGAAAAATCAATTACGTTTACTGTAGATAGAATTAGAGATGGTAAAAGCTTTACAACGCGAAGTGTAAAAGCTATTCAAGATGGCGAAGCTATTTTTAATTGTTCAATTTCATTTCAAAAGCGAGAAAACGGCTTAGAGCATCAAATTGATATGCCCAATGTTCCTGAACCTGAGACTTTGAAAAGTGAACAAGAAGTAAGAGAAGAGATTCTTAAAGAATTAAATATGAAAAAAGATGACATGCCAATGTTTATAAAACAACGAGAGATTGAGATGAGGCCTGTTGAAAAGCAAAATTACTTTAAACCTGAAAGAATGCCTCCTTTTAAGAACACATGGATCAAGACAGGAGGAAAACTCCCTGATGATCAGGTTATACAACAAGCCTTTCTTTTGTATATTTCAGATATGGGCTTGCTTGGAGCTGCAAATAACTCAGTTGGAGTTAATTTCTTAACAAAGAATTTGCAAAATGCAAGTTTAGATCATGCTATGTGGTTTCATAGAAAACTAGATTTAGATGGATGGTTTTTATACACAATTGAAAGCCCAATAACTAGAAATGCTAGAGGATTTTCTAGAGGATCAATTTTTTCAAGAGATGGTAAGTTAATTGCATCGTGCACACAAGAAGGATTAATAAGACTTTGGGATAGCTAATACTCTCTAACTAATTCTGTTAAATACTTTACCTTTTCAGGACTTATATCAGGTGTTAATCCATGGCCAAGGTTAAATATGTAGCCTGGAAAATTTTTAAACTTATCAAGTATCGCTTTTGTTTCTGATCTAATTATTTCGTTAGATTGTAATAATATTTTTGGATCCAGATTTCCTTGCAAAGCAACCTTATCTCTTGCATATTTAAGATCAAAATTATTTGCTGACCAATATAGACTAATACAATCTGCAGAGGTCTTTATTAAAGTATTCGCATTACATTTTGGATCTCTAGCAAATAAAATTATTGGTGTATTTGATGTTACTGGGTCTTGTTTTAAGGCAACAATTAAGGACTTTATATAATTAAATGAAAAATTATTTATTTCATCAGCATTTAAAATATTAGCCCATGAATCAAAAATTTGAATAACATCAATACCAGCTTGAACTTGTTTTCTTAGATATAAAAAACATGCATCTGTTAATTTTGATAAAAATAAATGAGCTTCCTTTTCATTGTTATTTATAAAAGCAATTGTTTTATCAAAATTTTTTGATGAACGCCCCTCAAGAGAGTAAGCCGCTAATGTCCAAGGGCTTCCACAAAAACCAATTAAAGGAATATTACTCGGTAAAGCATTTTTAATATTTGTGACTGCCTTATATACATAATTAAGTTCATCTGGATTAAATGGAATTAGATTATTAATATCATTAGCAGTCTTTATTGAATTATTTAAGACCGGTCCTTCATTTTCAATGAATTCAACTCCAAGTCCAAAGGCATCTGGAATTGTAAGAATATCTGAGAATAATATTGCAGCATCAAGGTTAAATGCATTGATTGGTTGAAGCGCTAACTCACAACAAACTTCTGGATTTTTGCACATATCAAGAAAATTTTTAAATTTCTTTCTTATATTTCTATATTCTGGCATGTATCTTCCAGCTTGCCTCATATACCAGATAGGCGGAGTTGTAAGCTTTTCTTTATTTAATGCTTTTATAAATAACGACTTAGAAATATTCATGAAACATACTTTACAATACTTTTTCCTGCTTCTCTTCCTTCCCAGATAGCTGTAACTACCAAATCAGAACCCCTCACCATATCCCCACCAGAAAATATTTTTTTATTTGATGTTTGAAATTTAAAATCTTGACTCTCTTTTGCTATAACTAGTCCATTTTTTTTAGTTTCGATATTAAAGTTTTGAAACCACGGAGCAGGACTTGCTCTAAATCCAAAGGCAATAATAACAACATCAGCATCGTAAATTTTTTCAGAACCTGGAACGGGTATAGGAACTTTCCTTCCATTTAGATCAGCTTCACCTAATTCAGTATTAACTGTTTTAACACCTTCTACCTTGTTATCACCTAAGATATCAACTGGTTGAATATTAAAATCAAAAATTACACCTTCTTCTTTTGCATTCTTAACCTCTCTTCTTGATCCAGGCATATTTTTTTCATCTCTTCTGTAAAGGCATGTTACAGAACTCGCTCCTTGCCTAATAGCAGTTCTGTTACAATCCATAGCAGTATCTCCTCCACCTAAAACTATAACTTTTTTACCTTTAAAATCTATATACTCAGTCTTTCCTTTACTCATGCTAAGGAGTTTTTTTGTATTTGAAATTAGATAATCTATTGCTTTATAGACACCTGGCAAATTTTCACCATTAAAACCACCTTCTAAAGATGTATAGGTTCCCATAGCAAGAAATATAGCATCATACTTATCATATATTTTTTTAAAAAGTATATCTTTACCAATCTCTTTTCCTAAATGGAAATCAATCCCCATTTCTTCAAGAATTTTTCTTCTTCTTTTTATAACCGACTTTTCTAATTTAAACTCAGGAATTCCAAAAGTAAGCAATCCGCCAATCTCTTCATTTTTATCAAATACGTCACAATGTATGCCTGATCTTATTAAAACATCAGCACATGCAATACCTGCAGGACCAGATCCTATAATTGCTACCCTTTTGTTTATCCACTTTCTATGAGATAAATCTGGTTTCCAACCCATTTCAAAAGCCTTTTCAGTTATATATTTTTCTATTGATCCTATGGTTACCGCACCAAACCCATCATTTAATGTACATGCACCCTCACACAAGCGATCTTGAGGACATACTCTTCCACATACCTCAGGAAGAGTGTTAGTAGAATGACACAAGTTAGCAGCTTCTATTATATTTCCTTCATTTACTAGTTTTAGCCAGTCAGGAATATAATTATGAACAGGACATTTCCACTCACAGTANGGATTGCCACAATCTAAACATCTGTGAGCTTGGTTTGAAGCTTGGACTTGATTATATTCTCCATATATTTCCACAAAATTAATTTTTCTTTGATCTGGAGTTTTTTTAATAGGATCAAACCTACCCACATCCAAAAACTGAAAATCATTATCTAATTTTTCAAAAGAAACGTATTCATTTCTATCTAAAATACTTTCATTGCGACTACCAAAGGCATTTTCTCTTTGGAGTATTTCTTCTCGCCATTCATATAATTTCTTTTTTGCTTCATTTAAATTCGAAATTGGTGCAAAGGATTTTGTTACATATTTGCCATTAATTCTTAATTTTCCATAAAAAAATGGAGATCTTGGTTGTGTGAATAACAAAAGACCTTTCTCAATTCTATATTGCTTATTTTTATTAATCATTTTTAAAGTTCGAGTATGACATAGTATGACACTTTTTCTATCAAATAAATATTTTTTTTGATAAGATGTCTTTCTCAAAAAGATAAAAATGACAAAACTTTATAAAGAAAATGACTTTCGCGATAACTGTGGTTTTGGATTAATCGCAAGTATTGATGGAAAGAAATCTAGAAAAATAATAACAGATTCTATAAATGCTTTATTTAGCATGACACATAGAGGTGGAATTGGAGCAGATGGAAAAACAGGAGATGGGTGTGGGCTTTTAGTCGATATTAATAAATCTTTTTATAAAACAGCTATCCACAAAGAGAAGGGNATAGAACTACCAGAAAGATTTGCAATTGGACAGGTTTTCTATTTTAAAAAAATAGTTTCGTTACTGCCAAAAATAAAAAAAATATTATCCAATGAAGGTTTAGAATTAATAACATACAGAAATGTTCCTATTAACAAAAATGTTTTAGGAAAAATAGCTCTAGATTGTTTGCCAAATATATATCAATTATTTATTAAATCACAAATCGAAAACTTANCTGAGAATGAATTTCAAACTGCTATCTTGCAAGCTCGNAAATTCATTGAAGAGATATATTTAGATGATGAAAAACTTTACTTTTGTAGTATGTCTTCTAAGACCATAATATATAAAGGACTAATGCTCCCTAAAGATATTAATAATTTTTATATAGATCTAAAATCAAAGCACTTTAAGTCTTCTATATGTGTCTTTCATCAAAGATTTTCTACAAATACAAATCCAAGATGGTACTTAGCACAACCTTTTAGACTTCTTGCACATAATGGAGAAATAAACGCCATAAGAGGAAATAGAAACTGGGTTAAGGCAAGATCAAATAACTTTGAAACCCCGTTAATACCAAAAATACAAAATTTTAAACAGATTGTAAATGAATCTGGATCAGACTCATCCACATTGGATAATATGGTTGAAATTTTGATTAAAGGAGGTATCGATATATTCAGAGCTATAAGAATGGTATTACCACCTGCATGGCAAAATACTCAACTATTAGACCCAGATATCAGAGGATTTCATGAATATAATTCTATGCATATAGAGCCATGGGATGGTCCAGCAGGTATAGTTATGTCAGATGGAGATTGGGCAGTATGTGTGTTAGATCGAAATGGGCTTAGACCTGCAAGATTTCAAATAGATGATGAAAATATAATCTCAATTGCATCTGAAACAGGAATTAACCCTGTAGATAATAAAAAAATTGTCTCCAAAGGGAGGGTAGCACCTGGTGGAATATTGGCTGTTAATACCAAAACTGGAGAAATATTTTCTGAAAAATATATTGATGAAAAACTTAAACAAAGAGCACCATTTAGAGAGTGGTTAAGAGAGAGTGCTATCTATATTGAATCAAGTTTAGATAAATATGAAGGACAAGGTTTAAAGAGAATTGAGGCTGAGGAATTTAATATTTCATCGAAGTTATTTTTATTATTCAAAGAAGAAAGAACGTCAGTAATTAAGCCTTTATCAATTGAATCACAAGAGGGTACTGGTTCTATGGGAGACGATACGGCATTAGCTGTAATGAGTAAAATGCATAGACAAATCTATGATTACTTCAGACAACAATTTGCTCAAGTTACCAATCCTCCTATTGATTCTTTAAGAGAAGTAAGCGTAATGTCACTCGAAACTTGTTATGGCCCAGAATTAAATATCTTTGATGAGAGTCCCGAACATGCAAAAAGACTAGTTACCTCCTCTCCAGTTTTATCATATAAGAAACTCCAATCAATCTTATCTAATCCATATTTTAATTATGATGAAATTAATCTTGAGTATAAGAAAAAAGATAAACTTGAAGATGCATTAAAATTTCTTCAAAGAAAAGTAGTAAAAAGCGTCAATAGAGGAAATATTATAATTCATTTAGTTGAACGCTTACCAAGTAAAAATTTATTACATATTAATGCATTATTAGCAGTTGGCTGTGTTCATCAACACTTAGTAAAACTTGGTCTTAGATCAAAGGTAAATATATTAGTGACATCTTCATCTGCTAGAGACACACACCAAATTGCCTGTTTAATTGGTTTTGGAGCAACAGCGGTATATCCAACTTTAGCTTACCAAACTATTCTAGATTTAACTCAAAGGAATGAATTAAAGGGTGATGCACATGAAAATTGTGCTCGCTACAGGAAGGGCGTTAATAAAGGCTTGCTAAAAATAATATCAAAAATGGGAATATCAACTATTTCAAGTTATAGAGGCTCTCAATTATTTGAGATAATTGGATTAAATGATGAAATTGTTGATATGTGTTTTACAAATACTGTAAGCAGAATTCAGGGTAAGAATTTTGAAGATCTACACAATGAAAATNAAAAATTAAATGAATATGCTAGATCTAATTTATCAGATATGAGCATAGGAGGACTTTTAAAATATGTCCATGGTGGAGAATACCATACCTATAATCCAGAGATTGTTAAGACATTACAAGAAGCAGTATCTTCAGGATCAAATGATATTTATAAAGACTATTCTGAACTTGTTGATAANAGACCACCAGCAATGTTAAGAGATTTACTAGAAGTAAAATATGATAAAAATAAAAACGTTCAAGATCCAGAGCCAGCTGAAAAAATAATTAAGAGATTTGATTCTGCTGGAATGAGTCTTGGATCTTTATCGCCCAAGGCTCATGAAACACTTGCAGAAGCAATGAATACTCTCGGGACGAGATCAAATTCAGGAGAAGGTGGGGAAGGCAAGCATAGATATGGAACAATTAAGATGTCAAAAATTAAACAAATTGCATCTGGAAGGTTTGGAGTTACGCCTCATTATCTAGTCAATGCTGAAGTTCTTCAGATAAAAATAGCTCAAGGTGCAAAGCCAGGAGAGGGAGGACAGCTTCCGGGAGGTAAAGTTAATAAATTAATTGCTGAATTAAGGTATTCAACTCCAGGAATTACATTAATATCACCTCCGCCTCATCATGATATATATTCTATTGAAGATTTAGCACAACTCATATATGACTTAAAACAAATAAATCCAAATGCACTTGTTTCTGTAAAATTAGTCTCTGAGCCAGGTGTTGGGACCATTGCATCAGGCGTAGCAAAAGCTTATGCAGATTTAATCACGATTTCAGGTCATGATGGAGGGACTGGAGCGAGTCCATTAACATCTATTCGATATGCAGGATCGCCATGGGAGCTTGGATTAGCAGAAGCTCATCAAAGTCTTAGAGATTCTGGATTAAGACACAAGGTAAGGCTTCAAACTGATGGTGGTATGAAGACAGGTCTAGACGTTATTAAAGCTGCAATTTTAGGAGCAGAATCCTTTGGATTTGGCACAGGACCAATGATTGCGATGGGATGTAAATATTTAAGAATATGCCATCTTAATAATTGTGCAACAGGAGTTGCAACTCAAAGAAAAGATTTAATCAATCAGCATTTTATTGGGGAGAAAGAAAGAGTTATTAATTATTTTAACTTTATAGCAAATGATGTCAGAAACCATTTAAAAAATATGGGCGTTTCTAAGTTAGAAGACATCATTGGTCAAACAAAATACCTTAGACAGATTACTAATTTAGATGCTCAATATAAATCAATTGACTTGTCAGGACTGTTAGAGACAAATAAAAATTTAAAAGAGCCTCATTTTTGTACTGTTAAGAAAAATGAACCATGGGATAAAGGAGTTCTTTCAAGAAAAATATTAAATGAATGTTTAGACTTTATCGACAACAGTAAACAAGCAACTCTGTACTATAAAATTTCTAATAGAGATCGTTCAATAGGCGCTAATCTTTCTGGGTATATTGCAAATAAATATGGTGAGGAAGGCTTGAAAAAAACCCTTTCATTAAATTTTAAAGGATCCGCAGGTCAAAGTTTTGGATGCTGGAATGCAA
Source organism: Gammaproteobacteria bacterium TMED226 (assembly GCA_002169105.1). GTDB lineage: Bacteria > Pseudomonadota > Gammaproteobacteria > Magnimaribacterales > D2472 > SAR86A. The sequence goes on from NHJX01000009.1 coordinate 26,765, forward strand.
ACAATTTGAATTTAACTGTAGACGGTGACGCAAATGATTATGTTGGAAAAGGAATGAATGGAGGCAGAATCATCATAAAGAATGACTCTGATTTTGTGAAAGAAAATAAAGAGACTGTTTTGATAGGAAATACATGCTTATATGGCGCTACTGGAGGAAATGTTTTTATAGGAGGATCAGCAGGAGAAAGATTTGCTGTAAGGAATTCTGGAGCAAATGCAGTTGTTGAGGGTGTAGGGGACCATTGTTGTGAATATATGACTGGTGGCCACGTAACAGTTTTAGGTTCGGTTGGTCTAAATTTTGGGGCAGGAATGACTGGAGGTTTTGCATATGTTCTGGACGAAGACAGAACATTTTTTGATAAATGTAATAGAGGCTTAATTAATCTAGAAAGAATTACAACCGAAGAGATGCAACCTCACAGAAAGTATCTTAAAGAAAGACTAGAAAAACATTATAAATACACACATAGTATTAAAGCGAAAGAAATACTTAATGACTTTGATAGATATGAGCCATTCTTTTGGCTTGTAATTCCAGCGGCATCTAACATTCAAGATTTATTAAAGGCAACGACATCTAATGCAGCCTAAGATAAAACCTTAATAATATTTTTTTTATCAAAGTTAGATGTTTTAAAGGCATTAAGTTTATTATCAATTAAAATCAAATTTAACTTTCCACCCGCTACCTTTTTATCTGTTTTTATATATTTCTTAAGATCGCTATATTTATATATTTTATAATCANTATTCAAACCTAAGGATTCAATCATATTGATAATATCTTTTAGCTGGCTTTCATTTATATGACCTTCATAGAAAGAAATTTTTGAGGCAATAATCATTCCTAAAGTTATAGCCGAGCCATGAGTAATATTTGTATATTTATGATGAGCCTCTATTGCATGACCAAAGGTATGACCAAAATTTAATATAGCTCGAATTCCTTTTTCTTTTTCATCTTTAGTAACAATTTTAGATTTTGTCTTAATAGATTCCTCTATTATTATTTTTAAGATATTTTGACTTCGTTTAACTATATTATTGGCATTACTTTCAATAATAGCTTTTAATTTTTTATTACCTATAAATGCATATTTTATTATCTCACCCATACCAGAATTGAACTCATCTTGACTTAATGAAGATAAAAAATCTGTTGATACAAGCACTAATTTAGGATTATAGAAAGAACCAACTAAATTTTTACCCTGAGGGACATTAATAGCTGTTTTACCCCCAACAGAAGAGTCAACTTGCGCTAACAATGTTGTGGGTATTTGAATATATCCAATACCTCTAAGAAATGTAGCCGCACAAAATCCAGTTATATCTCCAACCACCCCTCCACCAAGAGCTATCAAATTATCAGAACGATCAAAATTTAATTCNAAAAGTTTATCCATTATCTTTTTATAAGATACAAATGATTTAGATCGCTCACCTTCTTTAATTGTAAAAACATTTATATTTTTATTCTTAATAATTTCTTTTACTTTCTTAAGGTATTTTTTAGGTACTCCTGTATCAGTAATAATTAAAATTTTGGTATTATTTCCAAGATGTTTATTAAGTACCGATTTTGGTAAATTTTTACCAGTTATATGAATATCGTACCTTGAAGCGCCTTTACCAGCTGATACTATTGCCATAATTAACCTTTAACCAAAGATACTATTTCTGCTGCGACTTCTTTGCTGGATTTATTTTCGGTTTCGACAATATGATCGGATACTTCTTCGTAAAAGGCTTTTCTTTCTTTATGTAACTTTGTAAGTATTTCCTCAGCATTCCCATTTTTAAGTAGTGGCCTATCTTTATCTTTTGCTGTTCTTTCAACTTGAACTGATATTGGAGTAGATAAATAAAAAACAGTACCTCTTGAAGAAAGAAGCTCTCTATTATCATCCGATAATATTATTCCACCACCAGTTGATAAAACTATAGAATTTTTCTTAACCATTTCATCAAGAATATCGCTCTCTCTTCCTCTAAAACCTTCCTCACCTTCAAGATCAAAAATCCAGTCAATGGAAGCACCAGTTCTTGATTCTATTTCTTCATCAGTATCAAAAAAATTAAGGAACATTTCATCAGATATAATTTTACCTACGGTAGACTTACCGGAACCCATAGGACCAACAATAAAAATATTCATAGTTAATTAAATAATTCAAGATTTTAACATCTTAGACAATAAATACACTTTTTAAATTCTAAATGATATATTTTCTTCTACTATAGATTTAAAATATATTATGCAGAAGTTAGTTAAGATCTCATTCGTTTTTAGTACCTTTTTTTGCCTGCTTGTAATTATCTTAATTTTATCTTCATATTTTCTTTTAAAACCTGACTTACCTGAAATTAATTTAGTTGATGAATCTGAGCTTCAGATGCCCTTAAAAGTATTCACCAAAGATGGTGTAATGATTGGTGAATTTGGAGAAATCAAACGAAGACCTATTGATTATTCGATGATTCCTGAAGATATAAAGAATGCTTTTCTAGCAGCAGAGGATGATAATTTCTTTAACCATCAGGGGATAAGTTATGCAGGTTTAATTAGGTCTTTCGTAAGGTGTCTAAGGTCTTCTGGATGTGAAGGGGGCGGGGGAACAATAACAATGCAAGTTGTAAGAGGGTACTTGTTAACAAGAGACCAAACAATTATTAGAAAAATAAAAGAGATATTTTTAGCTCTTGAATTAGAAGGCGCCATTAGTAAAGAAGAAATTTTTGAGTTGTATGTGAATAGAATTTTTCTTGGTAATAGATCATATGGTATTGAGGCTGCCTCAAATACTTATTTTGATAAAGGTCTNAATGATCTAAGTATAAGTGAATCTGCAACTATAGCAGCTTTAGCCCAACTTCCATCACGAGTTAATCCTGTAAAAGACCCCAGAAGAACATTGCAAAGAAGAAACTGGATTTTATCAAGAATGCTATTACTCAATTACATTGATGAAGCTCAATATCAAGAAGCATTATCTCAAGAATTAAAAATAGCAAATAATATTAACTTGTATGAAGTCGAAGCAAGCTATTTAGCAGAATTGGCAAGACAAGAAATAATAATGAGATATGGTTTGAGAGCATATAAAGAAGGTTGGTCTGTTTTTACAACTATAGATTCAAATTCACAAAAAGTAGCCAACGAAAGCATGTTGGAAGAACTATTTAATTATGACAAAAGACATGGGTGGAGAACTGCAAGTAATTATCGAAATCTTTTTAATGATAATCAAATAAAGTTACTTAATAGCTTNAATTTAGATTTTTTAATTTCAGAAAGTTATATCAATGATGTTGATCTTTACGAGAATACTATTCCTAACATATTAACAGGAATATTTGATTCACATTCCTACTATAAAGGATTCACAAAAGGTTTAGTNATTAATGTTGATGGTAATAATCTTATCGTAATCGATGAAGGTTTTGATTTGAAAGAAGTTAATTGGACAAATGAATATGGATGGGCAAAAGAAAGATTTTCAATAAATAACTACGGACAACCACCAAATAATTTTAATGATATTGTTAGTTTTGGTGATCTTGTTTATTTAAAGAATAACGAAGGTTTTTATTCTCTTGACCAGATACCGGAAGCAGAAGCCTCTTTAATTTCAATAAACCCAACTTCTGGAGAGGTTATCGCCTATTTAGGTGGTAAAAATTTCAAAGAAAGTAGTTTTGATAGAATTAGGCTTTCTAACCCGCAATCAGGCTCAAGCTTTAAACCTTTTATTTATTCAGCTGGTCTTGCTAATGGATATAATCTGTCTACATTGATTAACGATGCTCCTATTGTTTTTGATGATGAGAATCTTGAGAGCGCATGGAGACCACAAAACTACACTGGAGAATTTTATGGACCTATATCTATAAGGGAGGCTTTAACCAAATCAGTAAATATTGTTTCTATAAAACTATTAAGAGAATTAGGTATTGATCAATCTCATGATTATTTAGNAAATTTTGGTTTTAAAAAATCTAAGCTGCCAAACGATCTCTCCTTAGCACTAGGTTCTGGAAATTTTTCTCCCTCAGAAATGGTAAGAGCTTATAGTGTTATTGCAAATAAAGGCTTTATCACTGATATTCATTTTATTGATACTATTCAAGATAGGTTTGGAAATATTATTTTTTCTAATGATAATTTCACAAGCCAAAGCAATGTTAAAAATATTAATGCTTTTCCTTGGTTAGATACATTAGAGATGAGTACCAAGAAACCATATTACATTTTAGATCCTCTAAATGAGAAAGAAAGAGTAATTGATGAAAGGATTTCATTTTTAATTGAAGATGTTCTGAAAGGATTTATGAAAAATGGCGTAGCAGGTCGTAAATCTGCATTCTTAGAAAGGGATGATATAGCTGGCAAAACAGGAACTACCAATGATTCTATTAGCACTTGGTTTTCAGGATTCCATAGAGAATTAGTTACAACAATTTGGGTGGGTACAGATGACTTTACATCGTTAGGTGAAAATGAATATGGCTCAACAATAGCGCTACCTATATGGTTAAATTATATGAATTTTAAACTAGACTCTCTTGAAGTATCTCAAGATCCAATACCGGAAGACATTTCATTTGTAAGAGTTAATAAATTAAATGGCGAAATTGATATTAATTCAAAAGAANATTTTTATTTTGAATTATTTCTTAAAGAAAATATTAACTAACTTTTAAAGATGCTTCTTGATAGAAGTTCCCATACATTTTCAATGTAAGTTGAAGGAGAATCCTTGAATTTAGATCTTATATACCTGCTAATATTACCTTCAATAGTAGTAACAATTAATTGAGCCGAGATGCCTGGCTGAGCAGTCAAATTATCAGCATCCTCCTTGAGTATTTGTCTAAGCATTAATTCAAATCTTTCGTAAAATTGAATAACACTATCGCTAACATTTTGTTCATCAGATGAAAGAGCTTCCCTTGAAAGCAGTCTTGCAAAACCTTTATTTTTTTCGACAAATATCATAAAAAAGATAAATGCATTTTTAACTTTATCTTTAGAAGATAATTTACTCTTTTTAAGCTCATTACACTTTGTAAAAATTGCGTCATCACANAATTTGAATAATTCAGCATAAATAGATCTTTTGCTTGGAAAATGCCTATATAAGGCTGCTTCAGTTATTTTAGATTTTTCTGCAAGTGCTGCAGTAGTAATTTTAGATAAAGTTCTTTCTTCCAGCATGCCTGCAAGAGACTGTAAAATAATATTTTTCCTATCTTTTTTCATTCTTTAGACTAAATTTATATCAATATCAGGACAAATGCGAGAAAGTTCATTTAGAAAATCATTTTTAATTTGATTTAGATCATTGGCAGAGTTTCCTTCAAATCTAAGAACTAACTTAGGAGTTGTATTGGAGGCTCTTAATAAACCCCAGCCATTCTCAAAATTAATTCTCAATCCATCGATTGTAATTTTTTCTCCATTTAANGTGCACTTTGAAGAAAAGTCTTTAATTATTTGAAATTTTGTTTCATCAGTTACATTTATATTAAGCTCAGGAGTAGAAAAAAGAACTGGTAACTCGCTATTGATTTCAGAGATTGTCTTATTTTCTTTTGAAATTAGCTCGATGATTCTTGCACCGGAATAATGTCCATCATCAAAGCCATACCATTTATCATTAAAAAAAATATGACCACTCATTTCTCCGGCAAGTAAAGGACTATGCTTCTTAATAGCATTTTTAATGTGGAAATGACCTGTTGGTGACATGATGGCAGTCCCACCAAGCTGTGAAATTATTTCAGGTAGAGCATTTGAACATTTAACATCAAAAATTATTGAGCCTTTATTAGATTTAAGAATATCCTTGCTTAACATCATCATAATTTTATCTGGAAATATTATTTCACCCTGGTCAGTTATAAGACCGACTCTATCTCCATCTCCATCAAATGCCAGNCCTAGATCAGCACTTGTTTCCTTTACTTTTGATATTAACTCAGTGAGATTTTCTATTTTTCCAGGATCGGGGTGATGGTTAGGAAAATTACCATCGATTTCACTATATAATTCAACAACTTCACATCCGATGTTTTTAAATAATCTAGGCGCTATACATCCTGCAGCTCCGTTACCACAATCAATGACTACTTTAATTTTTTTACCTGATTTCAGATCAATATTTTCTTTAACCTCATTGATGTACTCTTCTTTAATATCTTGAAATGAAGTCANACCCAATTTATCAGGAATGGTTGCATCAATGTCAATAAGATTATATATCTCACTACCTGAAACTGGCTTATCATTTATGATGAGTTTTACACCATTATAATTTTTTGGATTNTGACTTCCTGTTATCATNACACCGCTTTTAGATTCTTNTTTTTGTGAACCAAAATAAAGCAAGGGAGTCGTTACTAATCCAAGGTTGATTACATCAATGCCATGACTTTCTAAAGATTGTGATAAGGAGGTAAGAAGATTTTTTCCAGAGATTCTTCCGTCTCTGCCAACACATATCTCTGAGACTCCTTCTCTTTGACATTTTATTGCTATACCTTTTGCAATATTAGTCATTACTTTTTCATTGATCTCATCAGGATAAATTCCCCTTATGTCGTATTCTCTAAAAATAGATTTGGTTATTTCCATGTTTTTCTTTTGTTATATCAATGATTTTGCAATAATACCTAAGCTTAATTATATCTTGAAACGTGTTTGTAAATACCAAAAACAAATTAATATGGAAAAATGGATCATTCAAGAAATGGGATGATACAAATGTTCATATTCTATCTCATACTCTGCATTATGGAACTGGTGTATTTGAAGGGGTGCGCGCATATAAAACCTCTAGTGGCCCTGCAATTTTTAGGCTAAAAGAGCATACAAATAGACTCTTCAATGCTGCTAGAAAAATTAACATAACAATCCCNTTTTCAGAAGATGAAATTAATGAAATTCAATGTGACATATTAAATAAGAACAAACTTGATGAAGGTTATATTAGGCCTATCGTGTATCTCGGAAATGAGGGATTGGGTCTACGTGCAAAAGACCTTAGTGTGAATGTTGCAGTTGCTGCATGGGAATGGCCTTCCTACATGGATCCAAAAGCGAAGGAACAAGGAATTTCAGTGATCAAATCATCTCATAAGCAATATGAGAATCCATTACATTCTGGGAACAAAATTATAGGTACTTATTTCAGTAATACCATGGCGCTTCATGAGGCTATAGAATGTGGTGCAGACGAAGCCATTATGATGGATAAAAATGACTTTGTATCTGAAGGNAGCGGTGAAAATATTTTTCTAATTANGGATAGAGTCATCTATACACCAAAAACAGATAATTGTTTAGATGGGATAACCCGCCAATCCGTAATACAGATTGCTAAAGATCTTGACATTGAAATAATTGAAAAAAATATAGAATTTAAAGATTTGGTAGAAGCTGACGAAGCATTTTTCACAGGCACGGCAGTGGAGATAACTCCAATAACAAAACTTGACAATAAACCTATAAATAATGGTGAAAGNGGTGAGGTAACATGCAAGCTTCAAAACAAATTCCAAGAAATTATTTCTGGTAAAAATTCTTTATACGAAAATTGGTTAACTTACACAAGATAATAACTTTTGCAAAAATTAAATATAGCAATCCTTAGTTATAGAAGCGCTAAATTTGGTGGGGGACAGGGTGTTTATGTAAAAGATATTTCGTTAGCCTTGACCTTGATTGGTCATAATGTTGATGTTATTTCTGGACCGCCATATCCCGATCTTCATGAGGGAATTAATTTAATAAAATTACCTGGCTTAAATTTATTTGAAACATTCTCATTTAAAGACAGGATTAAAAAATTATTTTACAAAAAACAAAAAAAAATCAACGATTACTATGAATTTTTCTCAGTTTTATTTGGTGGTTTTCCAGAAATGAAAACTTTTGGAGATAGGGCAAACGATTTTCTAAGTAATAACAATTATGATTTAGTTCTAGACAATCAATCTTTAAGCTATGGGATGCTTGAGATACAGAAAAGATTTCCTTTTATTGAGATTATTCACCACCCAATTACTTTTGATTATAAGTATGAACTAGCATCATCTAAAAAGATAAAATATAAATTTTCAAGATATAGGTGGTATTCGTTCTTAAANATGCAAAAAAAAGTAGCTCCTAAAATCAATAGAATTGTTTCACCTTCTCAAAGCTCAAAAGATGGAATCATCAAGGAGTTTAAGTGTAATGAAGAAAACATAACTGTTATTAATAATGNATTAGACACTGATGAATTCAGACCCATCTCAAAATATATAAGAAATCCATACAGATTAATCACCACAGCTAGTGCCGATGTTCCACTGAAAGGATTAGATTATTCTTTAAAAGCTCTGAAAGATTTAAAGTCAGATTTTCCTGAGATGCACTTAATAGTAATTGGTTCAATTAAAGAGAATGGACATACTCAAAGATTAATCAATGAGCTTGATATAAAAGATAGCGTATTTTTTAAGTCTAATATTACAAAAGCGAAAATTACAGAATTATATTCAACGAGCTCAATAGCGATAGTAAGTTCTTTATATGAGGGGTTTGGATACCCAGTTATAGAAGCCATGAGTTGTGAGGTGCCTTTGATCGCAACTAATATTTCATCTATTCCTGAATTAGTAGATGATTATGCTACTTTAGTTGATCCCAAGAGCCATAAGATGATATCTGACTCTGTAAAAGAAATAATGATAGATTATAAAAAATATAAAGAAATAGCTATAAATGGAAGACAGCATGTAATTGATAGATTTAATTGGGCTAAAATTACAAAACAATACGAGAATATTATTTTAAAAACGATAGAAAAATTTAACGATGCTAACCTTTAACTTTAAAAAACATGAAATTAATCAAAAAGGCGTAATGCTTGATGTTGGCTGTGGAGAAGGGCGTCATATATTTGGGATTATGCAAGATTATCCTTTAATGAAATGTATTGGATTAGACATGGATAATGAATCTTTAGAAAAGGCTGAAGAGGGTTACGAGTACTTCAAATCAATTTCAGAAGCCGGAGCTCAATTTTTAAAAGGTTCTGCATATTCATTACCCTTCCCAGATGAAAGCATTGATCTAATAGTATGCTCAGAAGTGCTTGAACATCTTCATGAATATAATGATGCTGTCAAAGAGATTCATAGAGTTTTAAAACCAGGTGGGAAATTTTATGCAAGCGTTCCGGCTACATGGCCTGAAAAAATATGTTGGAAACTTTCAGAAGAATATCAAAATCAACCAGGTGGGCACCTTAGAATATTTAGTCAATCAGGATTAATCTCTGAAATAAAAGAATCTGGATTTAAGTTTTTATCATCTGAGAAATTCCATTCGATCCATAGTCCTTATTGGTGGCTCAGGTGTTTCTTTTGGAATACGCAGGATAAAAATTTTTTAGTAAATCTTTACAAGAAAATGCTTGAGAGACATATTCTCAAAAAACCTTTCTTCATTAATTTATTAGATAAAGCCTTAAATCCAATCATGGGCAAAAGTTTTTCAATGTATTTTAAAAAAATATAGAAATGCAAAAGCCTCCTAGAAGACCACTAAAAAGATATATTCGAACCCCAAAGATAGATTTCTTTATTGAAATAGCTACATATATAGAATCAATTCAATTAAAATCTGGTGCAATTCCATCTAACGAAGATGGCTCCCATGACCCATGGGATCATATTGAATCAATAATGGGTTTAAGTTTTGCTAACAAGTTGGATTCTTCTAAGTTAGCATTTCAGTGGTTAATTGAAAATCAAAATATAGACGGAAGTTGGCATGCTAAATATGATGATCTAAAACCAATTGAAATAAATAAGCCAACACATTTTGCACCTTATATAGCAGTCGCTGCATTACATTTTTATAAAATTTCCTCTGATAAAAAATTTTTAAAAAAATTGTGGCCTACTATTGAATCCGCAATTAATTTTTCAACAAACNTACAGATATCTAATGGGACAATACCTTGGTCTATTGATTCCGAAGGACTGATAGAAGAAGATTATTTACTTACAGGTTCTTCCTCTATTCTTAAAAGCATTGAGTGTGGTCTTGCTATTTCAAAATTACTTGATAACCAAAAGAATATCGGAAAGTGGCTTAAATGCTATGAGTTATTATCTGATGCAATAAAAAACCCATCTGGGAAATTCGATTTATTAAAAGATAGGAAAAGATTTTCAATGGATTGGTATTATCCGATTCTCTCTGGATGTTTGAATAATGATGAAAAGTCTTTCTACATCCAGAAAGTCTTTAAGGATTTTTATATAGAAGATATTGGTATTAAGTGTGTTGTTGAAGAGCCATGGGTTACCGTTGCCGAAACAAGTGAATTTATAATTTCTTTGGTAGGTTGTGGAGATGAAAATACAGCGAGAAGATTGCTTTTTGACGTATTTAATATATCTGATCAAAATGGAATTCCCTATATGGGATGGCAATATGAAGAAAATATTTTTTGGCCAGAAGAAAAGCCTAGCTGGACTTCAGCAGCTTTAATAATTGCTGCCGACACCGTACTTAATTATTCAGATGCATCAGATTTATTTATCAAGAATCAATCAATTCTTTATTAAGCAAGCAATAGTGTCGACCCTTTCATATAGCTCGTAGTTATTTTTAAGAGCTTTTTTATATATCTCGTATGGGGCTTGACCTCCTTCATCAGGGTTTTCAAAGATATCATGTATCACTAATGACCCACCAATCAATATTTTAGGTTCCCATGAGATATAGTCCATTAATGCAGATTCAATAGAATGCCCACCATCAATAAAAACCATCCCTAATTTAGATGACCAGTTTTCTGCAACTTTTGAAGATTCTGAAATAATTGGAACTATATTTTTTGCACCATATTCGTTTACATTTTTTATAAATAAAGGGAGAGTATTTACTTGTTCTTTAGAATGATCATATATTTCTTTATCATAATATTCTTCATTGAGCTGATGTTCTTCTGATCCATAATGATGATCTATTGTAAACACCAATTGGCCATTAACCGATGCACCTTTAGATAAGTATAGAGCTGATTTTCCACAATATGTTCCTATTTCTAGAATTGGTCCAATATTAGAAAAATTAATAGCCCAATTAAAGAGAGCATTCCCTTCATGTTTCGGCATAAAACCCTTTATTTTGTCGATGTCATTAATATTCATTTGTATATATTTTTACCAAGAGTTGATTTAAACCTTCTATGCTGCCAAAGATATTCAAAGGGATTTAGTTTAATTTTATTTTCAATAAATTTATTTAAATCTTTTGAAAATTTAAGATCATCCACACTATTAAAATTTAATTCTTCAATATCAAGAATTAACTTACTATTCTCAATATAACTATTAAAGAAGTAGGCTTTACAACCTGTTTTTTTTATAATTTTAGATGGTGCAGAAACACTTGCTGCAGGCTGGTTAAAAAAATATATTTCATTAGATTTATTTAGTCCGTAATCTTGATCGGGAGCATAAAGAACTGTTTTTCCTTTCTTAAGCCACTTTATAAATCTAATAGTATTGTCTCTGTCAACAATCCCTTTCATTCCCCTTAATCTGCCTTTTTCCTGAATTGATTGAAAGTACTTAGAGTTATGTCGTCTTTCTACACCATAGATTTCTGAATGCATACCCAGTATTCTTGCATCAAGTTCTAAATGTAGCGAATGCTTAAAAAGCAGAAGAACTCCATTCCCCATACTTTGTTCTTTTAATAAACTATCCAAGCCATTTATTTTATAAGGAATACTTTTATTTATTCTTTTATTTGACCAAAACCAAGCCACACCAGTATCGAAAAGAGTACGACCTGACAAAAATATATGTTTTCTATATATCTCATTACGCTCTTCTTTGCTGTTATTTTGAAAACATAAATCGATATTTATTTTGCTATATTTATTTCTTTTAAGAGGGGTTAAATAAAAGAAAAAACCAGCAAAATATGAAAGAAACAGCTGAAACCATCTCGGAAGTAACAACAAAGCCCTCCAAAATGTGATAAGAATTATTAATAATGCATTATTCATATAATATTAAGATGTATTATTACATTATTAGACACTTTAATTATTAATGAGATTATTTTTATACAACAGCTTTTTATTTATTTTATTACCATTTATAGCAATAAGGTTAATTTTCAAGAGTACTCAAGATAAAGACTACATAAANAATTTTCTTAATAGGCTTGGTTTTTACAAAGAAAAAAGTAGAGCCAATCTTATTTGGTTTCATGCGGTAAGCTTAGGAGAGGTAATTGGCTCTCAAGTCATTATTAAAAAAATACTAGAAAATAATAATATTATTATTTCTGTTTCTACTCCGACAGGATTAAGACAAGCTAAGAAAATATATGGAGATCAGGTATTGGTGGTTTATGCTCCATGGGATTTTATATTTTTTATTAAAAATTTTATTAATAGGTTCAAACCTAAGGCCTTGATCTTGTTTGAAACAGAAATCTGGCCTTCAATGATTCATGAGATGTGGAAAAATAAACTTCCCATAGTATTATCAAATGCAAGATTATCCGAACCTTCCTTTAAAAAATATAAACTCGTAAAGCCTCTTATTGGAGATACTTTTAATAAAATATCCTTAGTTCTTGCACAAAGTTCTGAACATGTCGAGCGCTTTAAAAGTATTGGCATTGACTTGGAAAATATTGTTAAAGTTGGNTCAGCAAAATTNGATTTTGATNGAGCCGATCATTCTGACTCATTTAAAGTTGGAAATCACTATAACTATATCCTTGGTGCCAGCACTCATAAAGGAGAAGATCAAATAATAGTTGATGCTTATACCAAGCTAAAAAAAGANTTCCAAGACTTAAAATTAATCTTAGTTCCTAGACATCCAGAAAGAGCATATTCAATTTTAAAAATTTTGCATGACAATAAAATCGATTCTNATATATCTTCAAATCTCAAATTCAAAGANACCATTGATGTAATTGTTATAAATAAAACAGGATTACTTAATCAATTATATGAGAAAGCCAAAGTTTCATTTATTGGCGGTAGTCTTCTAGAAAAATATGGAGGACATAATATTATTGAACCTGCATTAAATAAAAGCCCATTTATAGTAGGACCTTATATGAAAAATTTTGATGATGTTCTTAATTTATTTATCGAAAAAAATGCATGCATTCAATTAAAAAATTCAGAAAAACTATTTGATGCTTTCAAAAAATTACTTAATAATAATGAATTGAGGTCTCATATGATACATAATGCATATGATGTAATAAACGAGAACAAGGGATCATCAAATAAGCAATATACACATATTCAAAATTTAATAACTCAATTATGAAATTAGTAACAGCAATAATAAAACCTTTCAAAGTAGAAGAAGTAAGAGCTTCATTAGATGAAATTGGAGTTTCTGGAATGACAATGACTGAAGTAAAGGGATTTGGCAGACAAAAAGGACATACAGAGCTATACAGAGGGGCAGAATATACAATTGATTTTCTGCCAAAGATTAAGATTGAAATAGCCGTTGCTGATGAGATAGTCGATCAAGTCAAATCAGCAATAATAAAATCTTCAGCATCGGGCAAGATTGGAGATGGAAAAATATTTGTTTCGCCAATTGATGAAGTGATCAGAATTAGAACAGGCGAAACAAATGAAGACGCACTTTAAATAATAATTAAAATAAAACTACCAATCGCTTTTCTTTTTGGGCCAACAGCTTCGGGTAAAACTGACTTAGCTATCAAATTAGCAGACAGATTTCCCATTGAATTAATAAGCGTTGATTCAGTTATGGTTTATAAAGACTGTGATATAGGATCTGCAAAACCGAGTAAAAATATNTTAAAAAAATATCCCCATAAAATGGTTGATATCAAAAATTTAAATGAGATATTCACAGCAGCAGAGTTCTGTAACATTTCACATGAAATAATTGAGAATTCTCATTTGAATAATAAATTGCCATTATTTGTTGGAGGCTCAATGATGTATTTTAAGTCTTTGNTTNATGGGATGCATGATTTACCTGATAGAGATAATGACTACCGAAGTGAATTAGAAAAACTTAACTTAGAAAATGGGCCTAATTATCTATACCACATATTAAAGAGTATTGACCCAGTATATGCAGAAGGATTAAACAAGAATGATAATATTAGAATAATTAGAGCACTTGAAGTATTTAAAATTACTGGCAAAACCTTGAGCCAAATTTTAACAAAACCTTCTAAGAATTTACTTTCGAAAAAATATTCAATTTCTCAATTTGGAATTTTGCCTGATAGAGAGGTGCTCCATAAAAGAATTGAAAGAAGATTAAAAATAATGATTGAAGAGGGNTTGGAGGAAGAGGTTAGCAGCCTATTAGATAATTATAATATTGCTCAAAACCATCCGATACGTAAATCTGTAAACTATAAACAAATGTTTAGTTACTTAAACAATGAATTTGACAGTAATACTTTTTTTAAAAAGTCATTATATGCCTCAAGGCAACTCGCAAAAAGACAAATGACCTGGTTAAGAAGCTGGGATAAATTTAAAGATATTGAAATAAATGAATTAAAGCTTATAGATGATGATTTTAAAAAAATGATATCTTTNCTTTAAATATAATAATAAGTCCCAACATAAGTTTATAATAGACAAAACATTGAGGTAATTAGAAGTGAATTGGGATAATAAAGATAAAGACCCATGGGGCAATAATAATAATAATAATGAAGCACCTGATTTTGATGAAATAATTAAGAAGTTTTCTTCAATTCTTGGAGGTAGAAAATCCTCTAGTAATGGATCAGGTAAAAATGGAGGTGGAAATAGTTTTAAGTTTTCATCGCCCAGGATTTTTATTTATGCNTTATTTGCTTTTTCAATAGTATATGCGTCACAGTGCATCTATCAGTTAGATGCCTCTGAAAGAGCAGTAATTTTGAGATTTGGTGAATTCTATGAAGAACAAGAAGAGGGATTAAATTTTAGATTTGCAGGGATTGATGAAAGATATATCGAAAATGTTTCATTAACACGAAGATATACTCAAACAAACAGCATGTTAACAAAGGATGAAAATATAGTTGATGTTACCGTGTCAGCCCAGTATAGAATTTCTAATCTAAAAGATTTTGTCTTAAATGTTAAGGATCCTGAAGGAAGCTTAAGGAATGCAATTGAAAGTGCTTTAAGGCATGTTGTGGGCGATAATACGCTTGATCAGACATTAACAGTTGGAAGAGAAAATATNGCACAAGAAGTCCAATCAAGACTCCAAGAAATTCTTAATATATACGAAGCAGGATTAATTGTTCAGCAAGTTAATATAGAGAAAACTGATCCTCCAGCTGCAGTAAAAAATGCATTTGATGATGTTGTTGCTGCTCGCGAAGATAAGGAAAAACTCCAAAATGAGGCTGAAAGATATGCTCTATCNATTGTTCCTGAAGCAAGAGGCCAAGCTCAAGCAAGAATAAGAGATGCAGAGGCATACAAGTTAGCGGTTGTTGCAAATTCTGAAGGAGAGGTTTCAAGATTTAATAAATTATTAGAAGAATATAAAAAAGCACCAGAGGTAACAAGAGATAGATTATATCTAGATGCACTTCAGTCTGTGTTATCTAATTCAACTAAGATCATGGTAGATGTTGAAGGTGGAAATAATCTTTTATATTTGCCTTTAGATAAAATAATGGAAGAAAACAAAAAGAAAGGTGATGATGATGAATAAAAATACATACTCAATAATTTTTGCTGCGTTATTATTTGGAATACTTGTTAATAGTATTTTTATAGTTAACGAAAAAGAAAGAGCAATTGTTTTTCAATTTGGTGAAGCTGTAAGGCCAGATATTCCAGTTGGGTTGCATTTTAAATTACCAATAATACAAGATGTAAAAAAATATGATTCAAGAATTCAAACTCTTGATGAAGAGCCAGATAGAATCCTTACTGTTGAGAGTAAATATTTATTAGTTGACTCTTTTATTAAGTACAGAATTACAGATGTATTAACCTTTTATAAAGCTAANAATGGAAGCTTTAATAGTCTTAATAGCTTATTAGGTCAAAGATCTGAATTTATTCTTAAAAATAATTTTGGTAAGCGTACTGTTACAGAGGTTGTTTCTGGAGAGAGAGATGAATTAATGGGTATTATGTTAAATTCTCTAAATGATTCTGTTTCAGATCTTGGTGTTGAGATTATAGATTTTAGAGTCAAAAGAATAGATTTGCCGTCTAATTTAAGTAATTCTGTTTATGAAAGGATGAGAACAGAAAGAAATAGACTTGCTGAAGAGCTAAGATCNGAAGGTAAGGAGATAGCACGAGAAATTACTGCAATTGCTGATAAAGATAAAGTAGTTATTTTAGCTGAAGCATACAAAAAAGCTGAGCAACTTCGAGGTGAAGGCGATGCAACAGCAGCAGCAATCTATGCTGAGTCATTCTCACAAGATCCTGAATTTTATGAATTTACAAGAAGCATGAAGGCCTATGTTGAAACATTTGGAAATAAATCTGATGTTATGTTGATTGACTCAGATTCTGAATTTTTTAAATATCTCAATGATAAAAAAGAACAAGATTAAGGATTAATAGTGTCTGAAAATACTCTAATCCTTGGTCTTCAATGGGGGGATGAAGGAAAGGGTAAAATAGTAGACAATCTTAGTGAATCAATAGATATTGTTTGTCGTTTCCAGGGTGGTCATAATGCAGGCCATACAATTAAAGTTGATGGAGAAAAAACTGTACTCCACCTTATACCTTCAGGGATATTGCATAATANTGCTAAATGTTTAATTGGAAATGGCGTTGTTCTAGCACTGGATGCATTAAATAAAGAAATAAATAATCTTAAAAAAAGGAATATTAATTTTAAAGACAGATTTTTTGTTAGCTCTGCCTGTTCTTTAATACTTCCAAGCCATATAACAATTGATCNAGTAAGAGATAAAAAGGAATCTATAGGAACTACAGGAAGGGGTATCGGCCCAGCATACGAAGATAAAGTTGGCAGAAGGGCGATTAGGTTTGGAGACATTGCCAATGAAGATATTTTAAGAGAAAAGGTCCAACTGCTTGTAAGCTACCACAACCGATTATTAAAAGATTTGTATCAACACCCACCCCATGATGTTGATGAGGTTTTTAATGAGATTTTGAGATATAAACATTTATATGATGAATTTTGTATTGATTCTCAAGACAAAATGTATGAATGGATTAAAGCAAATAAATCTATCTTATTTGAAGGAGCCCAAGGAACGCTGCTGGATATTGATCATGGTACATATCCGTACGTAACATCATCAAGTACTACTGCTGGAGGAGTTTCAACAGGTCTTGGCATAGGACCAAAATTTATAGATAAAATAATTGGCATATCTAAAGCCTATACAACGAGAGTTGGAGAGGGGCCATTTTTAACTGAATTATTTGATAAGGATGGTCAGTTNCTTGCAGAGAAAGGTAATGAATTTGGAGCAACTACAGGTAGACCCAGAAGATGCGGGTGGCTTGACTTAGTTGCACTTAAAAAAGCTGTTTTCACAAATTCAGTTACTGACCTATGTATCACAAAATTAGATGTTCTTGATGAAATGAAAAAAATAAGAGTCTGTGTAGAATATAATAACCAAGAGCCAATTTATAAGGATTTTGAAGGTTGGCTATGTTCTACCGAAGGCATTACTGAATATTCAGAATTACCC
This sequence comes from Gammaproteobacteria bacterium TMED226, assembly GCA_002169105.1. Lineage (GTDB taxonomy): Bacteria > Pseudomonadota > Gammaproteobacteria > Magnimaribacterales > D2472 > SAR86A. Next base: position 44,519 of record NHJX01000009.1, read on the forward strand.
GAAAAAGCAAAAGAATATATAGAATTTATTGAAGAATTTATAGAATGTACTGCTTCTATCATTTCAACAGGCCCATCAAGAGATCAAACTATCTCAAGATAGACTTAGATAACCTTAAGAAATTTATCTAAACCAGCATTAATGAATTTATAAGAATCTGGACTAGAAAACTTTTTTGAAAGTCTTAACGATTCATCAATAGTTACAAGCTTATCTAATTCTCCAAAAAGCATTTCGTTAATTGCAAAGTATAGAATTGATTTATCGATAAGTTCTATGCTCGAATTTTTTATACCCAATGAAGCTATAGAAGCTTCTATTTTGTCTTTATTTTTTTCTATTGATTTCATAGACGAAGAAAACATCTTAAAGTCGACCTTCTTTAATTTATGCTCTTCTTTAAATTGTTTAATTATCTTTGCAGCTTTTTGATCATCAAATAACATTTGAAAAATAGCCTGAATTAAATATTCCCTTGTTCTAACCTCGATTTTGAAATTAGCTAGATTTTTCATTTATGAGCTGGATCAAAGCGTAGGTATTATTTTCGGTATTTTTTACGCGTCTTTTCTCAAGCTGAGCTAGATTTTCTACACATATAACATTATTAATAATCGCTATATTACAAAAACTCTCAGCAAGTGATCCAATAGATCTAAACGTTTCATTTGTAACAAGTTCGTAATGAATAGTTTCACCTCTTATAACTATCCCATTAAAAATTATCCCAATATAATCATCATGTTTTACAATATGATGTTTGGCTACAGCTGCAAGCTCAAGTGCTCCAGGAGCAGTTGCTGTTATAACTCGAGTAGACATAAGCGCATCCTCTGACATGCTAGCATTTTCTAGTATATTTATTACAATATTCGACATATCAACGGTTTCTTCATCATACCAAGCTGTTTGAACTACTAATATTTTATTCATTTATAAATCCTGTAATTTCAATATCAAACCCTGAGACGGCATTATATTTGGTAGGGGTTCCAAGAACAGTAATTTTTTTTAAATCCAAAGCTCTTAAGATTTGAGAACCAACACCTATGACCCTTCTATTGCTTTTTGGTTCAATTTCCTTTTCTTCAAGTTTGTTCAACCAATAGCTTTTTGCGTCTTTATAGTTAATTAGTACAAACAACCCTGTGCCTTCATCGGCAATTCTTTTTAATGAGTCTCTTATAGACCAATTTTTTCCAAGCTCATCTATTCCTAAAGTATCTTGAAGAATGCTCTGAGTTTGAACCCTTACAAGTGGTGATTCAACTGATTTAATATCACCTTTTGAAAGGGAAAAATGATATTCATCATGTATCTTGTCTCTCCATACATTTAATTTAAATTCACCAAATTCATTTTCTACATCTTTATTGAGAATAGACTCAACAGTTGCATCCATTGATAATCTATAATCAATCAAATCAGCGATGGTGCCAACTTTGATATCATTCTTTTCACCAAATTTTATTAGATCATCTCTTCGAGCCATAGTTCCATCATCATTCATAATTTCACATATAACACCTGCAGACTGTAATCCAGCTAACTTTGCCAAATCGCATGCAGCTTCAGTATGACCAGCTCTGCTAAGAACACCACCTTTCATTGCCTTTAAAGGAAATACATGTCCAGGTTGAACGATATCTGATGGTTTTGAATCTTTATTTACTGCTGTTTTTATGGTGTGAGATCTGTCAGCTGCAGATATTCCAGTAGTTATTCCTTCAGCAGCTTCAATTGATACTGTAAAAGCTGTTTTATTTGCAGCTCTATTATTATTGGTCATCATTTGAAGATCATATTTCTGACAAAGTTTTGTACTCATTGGAAGACAAATTAAACCTTTTCCCTTTGATGCCATAAAGTTAATAATTTCAGGAGTGACCAAATCGGCTGCACATACTAAGTCACCTTCATTTTCTCGAGATTCATCATCAACAATGATGACCATCTTCCCATTTTTGATGTCCTGAATTATTTCTAAAATATTGCTCTTATTCATTTTTTTTAAAAATTTCTTTTATGTCGTTATCAATTTTATATGAGGATTCTAATTTAAAACCATAGTTTTCAATAGCATTATCTTTGTAAAACCAATCAATTCCCTTTTTACCAAGCTTATTAGATGAAGTATAAATAATTAACTCATCAACATATCCAGTTTGAAGAAATGCATTTGCTAATTTAGGACCAGCTTCAACCAATATTGAACAAATATCACTATCCGCATAAAAATCAATAATTTTGAATAAATTATTACTATCAAAAATATCCACAGAACCATTTTTAAAAAAATTTGATTCCTTGTTGAATGTTTTATTTGTTAGTAATATTTTTTTAGGTTGATTTAATGGAAAATTGACTCGTGCAGTCATTCTGGGGTTATCATTTCTCAAAGTATTGCCACCTGTCAAAATGGCATCATAATTAGCTCTAACTTTTTGAACATCTTTTCTAGAGGACTCAGATGTAATAAAAACTCTTTGATTGCTATCATAGTGAGACTTACCATCACTTGAAGCTGCAATTTTTACAGTAATATAGGGTTTCTTATTCTTATGTTTATAAAAGAAAAAACTATTTTGTTTTTCAACCAGATCTTCAAATAATCCATTTTTAACTTTTACACCATTATCTTTCAAGATTTTTATACCTTTACCTGCAACTTTAGGGTTAGGATCAATAGCCCCGATTATTACTTTTCTTATATCTTTTTTTACAATAGCTTCGGCACAAGAACCTGTTTTGCCTTGATGGCTGCATGGCTCTAATGTGCAAATTAGAGTTAATTCTGAGAAACTTTTAAATTTTTTACCTAATTGCTTTTGAGCACTCTCAATTGCATTAATTTCAGCATGATTATGACCATAAAACTGGTGATACCCTTCAGAAATTATTTCATTATCCTTATTAATTATGATTGCACCAACCACTGGATTTGGTTTAGCCGTATATTTAAAAGATTTTGCACTATTAATTGCACGAAGCATTAATTCTTCATGATTCATTTTTTTGATTTTTTATTTCTAGGCTTTTCCTTGCTTAGAGAATTTATTTCTTCTGAAAAATCTTTTATATCTTGGAAATCTCTATAGACAGAAGCAAAACGTACATAGGCAACGCTATCTACTTTTTTAAGAGCATTCATCATTATTTCACCAATATCAATAGATTTAATTTCACGTACGCCTCTTGTTCTTATTTCTTTTAAAATTTTGCCAAATACAGTATCTATCTCCTCTACTGATAGCGGTCTTTTTTCAAGCGCTCTTAGCATACCTTTCTTTAATTTAGACCCATTAAACGGTTGCCTTTCACCATTGCTCTTAATAACTCTGGGAAGTGCAAGGTCAGCTGTTTCAAACGTCGTAAATCTTGATTGACAGACTTCACAAGATCTTCTTCTTCTAGTCTGAGCACCATCTGAAACTAGTCTTGAGTCAATTACTTTTGTATCTTCAGCTTGGCAGAAAGGGCAGAACATTTATAAATTATATACTGGAAATTTACTGGTAAGCTCTTGTACATTTTTTCTAATTTGATTTTGTAATTCAACATTATCAAAGTCATTAATAATTTCTGAAATCCATAAACTCATTAATTCAATTTCTTTTTCTTTAAAACCTCTAGTGGTCACTGCTGGAGTTCCAATTCTAATCCCTGAAGTTATGAATGGTGATGCTGGATCATTTGGAACAGCATTTTTATTGACCGTAATATTTACTGTGCCTAATAATTTTTCTAGGTCTTTACCAGTAATATTTTTATTTCGTAAATCAACTAAAACAATATGATTTTCAGTGCCATTGGAAACTATATCAATGCCATTAGACATTATGGTTTTAGCCATAACTTTTGCATTTGTCATAACTTGTTGAATATATTTTTTAAAATCCGGTTCAAGCGCTTCTTTAAAACATATAGCTTTTGCAGCAATTACATGCATCAAGGGGCCACCTTGAGACCCAGGAAAAACTGCCGAGTTTAATTTTTTTTCTATTTCTGAGTTTTCTTTTGCAAGGATTATTCCAGACCTTGGTCCTCTTAAAGTCTTATGAGTGGTTGACGTTACTACATCGGCATATGGAACTGGAGATGGATATAAATCTGCAGCAATAAGACCGGAAACATGAGCCATATCAACAAGTAAATATGCCCCAATTTCATCTGCAATTTCTCTAAATTTTTTCCAGTCAACTATTCCAGAAAATGCAGAAAACCCTGCAATTATTAATTTTGGATCATGTTCCTTAGCCAATGATCTCACTTCATCATAATTAATATCATGTGTTTCAGGATGAAGGCCATATTGAACGCTTTTATAATTTCTTCCAGAAAAATTTACTTTAGCACCATGTGTTAAATGACCTCCATGATCCAGACTCATTCCTAAAATAGTATCATTAGGTTCAAGTAACGCCAGGAAAGCTGCTGCATTTGCTGAAGATCCTGAATGTGGTTGGACATTTGCATAATCAGCTTTAAAGAGTTCTTTTGCTCTTTCAATTGCAAGATTTTCTGCTATATCAACATTTTCACACCCGCCATAATATCTCTTTGATGGATAACCTTCAGCGTACTTATTTGTTAATAAAGAACCCTGAGCTTCAAGGATTCTTTTTGATGCATAGTTCTCAGATGCAATTAATTCAATATGGTCTTCTTGTCTCTTGGCTTCCTTATCAAATGATATCCATAAATCAGAATCATAGTCTTTAATAGAACTTTGGTTAGAAAAAATATTATCGCTTCTAGATGATTTCATAATGTAAAAATGTAAATATAAAGTAAGTTAAAGAATCAGTAATAATTCTATATTATCTAGGGCTTTTTGTGCACAAAAGGTTTACTTCTTTTAGGGTAGCAAGTAGTACAAATTTCACACTTTAGACCAAAACATGATCTAGCCGAACAATATTCTCTACCCCAAAAAATAATTTGCAAGTGAAGTTTATTCCAAGACTCTTTAGGAAATATTTTTTTAAGGTCATTTTCTGTTTTTCTAACATTAATACCATTACTTAGACCCCATCTTTGAGCAAGTCTATGAATATGAGTATCAACTGCAAAAGCAGGAATGCCAAAACCTTGGCTCATGACAACTGATGCTGTTTTATGACCAACTCCTGGCAGCATCTCAAGATCAACGAAGTTATTAGGAACTTTTTGATTAAATTTTTCAACAAGAATTTTTGAAAGATTGCTAATAGCTTTTGATTTTTGAGGACCTAAACCACATGGCTTAATAATTTGAAATATTTTATCGACGGGAATTTTTGACATCTGATATGGATTAGATGCAACTGAAAAAAGTTGTGGAGTTATTTGGTTTACTCTCTCATCTGTGCACTGTGCCGATAAAAGTACTGCAATTAGAAGCGTAAAATTATCTTTATGACTAAGCGGAACAGGAGTGTCTGGATAAAATTTATCTAAAATATCTTTTACAATACTGGCTCTTTCAGATTTCTTCATCTAAATAAATGTAGCATAATATTTATATTCTTATGAATACAAAAAAAATTCAACAATATATCCTAAAGCTCAAAGATTCATTTGTAGAAGAAACAGATGAAAATAAAAAAATGTTAGACATATATATGAAGCAAATAGATGGTTCTGCAACTGATAGTGAAATTAAGGAAGCAAACTATCAACTTAGACAGGTATTAAAAAGTGTAGGTCTTGGAATTTTAGTAATTCTTCCATTCAGTCCTATCTCAATTCCATACGTATTAAAAAAAGCAAAAGAATTCGAAATAGAGTTAATTCCTGATTGGTATAAAGCTTTAAGTAAGGATGAAGATAGATTAAAATAGCAAAGATTTTATTGGAGAAATTATGAAAAATGTAGTTATTGTTGATAGTGTTCGAACTGGCTTAGCAAAGTCTCATAGAGGCGGGTTTAATATCACAAGGCCTGATGAGATGTTAGCTCATATTATTAATGCAATGTTAGATCGTAATCCGAATTTACCCCCAGAAGAAGTTGAAGATATTATTATGGGATGTGGAAATCCAGAAGGTGCCCAAGGTCATAACATAGGAAGAAATGCAGCAGTTTTATCAAGACTGCCTATAACAACTGGCGGAACAACTATTAATAGGTATTGTTCTTCTGGTCTCCAGTCAATATCTATGGCAGCGGGACAAATAATGGCAGGATGTTACGACACAGTTATTGCTGGCGGAGCAGAGACCATATCAATGATGAATATGAATATGGATAATTTTGTTAATGAAAGACTTGCAGCAGAATCTCCTGGTATTTATTTTCCAATGGGAATGACTGCTGAAGTAGTTGCTAAAAGATATAATATTTCAAGAGAAGCTCAAGACGAATATGCATGTGAAAGCCAAATAAGAACTGCTGCAGCTCAACAAGCTGGTGGCTATGATGATGAAATAATACCAATGCACACAAAAATGCTATTAACTAACAAAGAGACTGGCGAATCTAAAGAAGTTGATTGTACAGTTGATAAAGATGAATGTAATAGACCAGAAACAACACTTGAAGGCCTTTCATCATTAAAGCCTGTCTTTGATCCAGAGAATGGAACAGTAACGGCTGGGAATTCCTCACAACTTTCTGATGGAGCATCTGTTACGTTAGTAATGTCTGAAGATAAAGCTAAAGAGCTTGGCCTAAAACCAATAGCTTACTTTAGAGGCTTTACTACNATGGGTTGTGAACCAGATGAAATGGGCATTGGACCAATTTACTCAGTGCCAAAACTCCTTAAAAATTATAATTTATCTACTGAAGATATTGATTTATGGGAGTTAAACGAAGCTTTTGCAGTTCAGGTAGTATATTGTCGAGATAAGCTTGGAATACCTATGGATAAGTTAAATCTGGATGGGGGTTCAATATCAATTGGGCATCCCTTTGGCATGACCGGATCAAGACAAGTAGGACATATAACTCGTCAACTCCAAAGTTTAGATAAACAATTTGGAGTAGTAACTATGTGTATTGGTGGAGGTATGGGAGCTAGCGGATTATTTGAAAGATATCCTTCTTGATATCAGAATATAATATTTTAAATTGTTTTCAGTATTTAGTTGAAAATAAACCTGATGATATTGTATTAGTTGGCTCCGGCGATGATGCTGCTGTCATTAAAGCACAAGAAAAAGATTTAGTGCATTCAGTTGATATATCAAAAATTAATACTCATTTCCCAGAAGACAGCTTACCAGAGGATATTGCTTACAGNTCTNTTGCAGTCGCATTGAGTGATTTGGCAGCAATGGGAGCATATCCATCATTTATATCAATAGGATTGACTTCAAATATCAAAGAAATAGATTGGTATAAAAATTTTACAAAAGGCGTTGAAAAGATATTAGAAGAATATCAAATCAAATTAGTAGGAGGAGACATAACATTCGGTGAAATGAATATATGCGTAAATGTCTTTGGCTATCCGTATAACAAAATTATTACAAGATCGGGCGCAAAAAAGGGTGATTTAATATGCTTAACAGGATCTTTAGGTAAAGGACGTCAAGGACTTACTGATTGGAAAAATAANAAAAACTCTTCATATGTGGAATATTTTTTTAGACCTAAAATTCATTTTGATAAATCAATGATTATCTCAGCACAAACTCTTGTAACTAGCTGTATAGATATTTCAGACGGTTTAGTTAAGGATTTAGGCAACATATGTAAATCATCTGGAGTTGGAGCAGAAGTGCTTATAGATAAAATTCCAATCATAAATGATATCAATGACTTAACATATGGCGATGACTATGAGCTGTGCTTTACAATCAATAGAAATGCTGAGGATTGGAATGATATACATGGTTTCGTAGTAATAGGAACTATTACAGACAGCGCATCAAAAATTGAATTTAAAGAAAATAACAAGCCCATTAATTTTATAAAAGATGGCTGGGATTCATTTAAATAAAAAGATTGCTACAATTATTCAATATGCAAAAATTCCCAAATCTAAAAAACCCATTCCACTTAATTGCAACACTTGGTGGTCTTGGATTATTTCCAATAGCACCAGGAACTCTTGGAAGCATAGTTTCTTGGGTCATATTTATAATTTTATCTCATCATATAAACATGACTTTTTTGACTATTGCTTTTATTTTCTTAGCAATCTTTATTTGTGAACAAGCATCAAAAGATTTAGTCGAAAAGGATCATAAATCGATTGTTCTTGATGAGTTAGTAGGTATATGGGTCGCAATGATTCCAGTCCTTTATATNTCATCAACTCAACAAGAAAGAATTGCTTATGCTGTAATTGCTTTAATTTTGTTCAGATTTTTTGATATTCTCAAACCATTTCCAATTTCTTATTTTGATAAGAGATTTAAGAATGGCTTTGGTATAGTAATTGATGACATAGTTGCAGGTATTTTTGCAGGATTGTTAGCTTCTGCTACAGTAATTCTTTTAATTTAGACTTAATACTATCTGAATTTAGACCTGATTCTTCTAGCATTTCTTCTCTTGAAGAATGCTCAATAAATTTATCAGGAATCCCAATGAGTATTGATTTAATATTAATTTTTTCTTTTGATGCAAATTCTTGAACAGCNCTTCCAGCACCACCCATAATCGAACCATCTTCAATAGAAATAAAGATATCTGATTTAGATAAAAATTTTTTGAGTAAAGATTCATCAAGCGGTTTTACGAATCTCATATCAATAAGAGTTGCTTTGAAGTCGCTTGCTACAGACTTTGCTTCTTCGATAAGAGCTCCAAAGTTTAATATAACTATTTGAGANCCTTCTTCCCTAATAATCCTTGCTTTNCCGATTTGTAGTGATTCTAATTTTTCATCAATTTTGATGTTTGGGCCAGACCCTCTAGGATATCTAACAGAAGCAGGACCTTTATGATAATAAGCTGTTGTTAACAGCGCTCTTGTTTCATTTTCATCAGAAGGAGTACAAATAATCATATTAGGAATACATCTTAGATAAGCAATATCATAATTTCCAGAATGTGTTGGGCCGTCTTCACCAACCAGTCCAGACCTATCTAGTGCAAAAGTGACATCAAGGTTTTGCACAGCAACATCATGAATTAGTTGATCATAAGCCCTTTGAAGAAATGTTGAATATATTGCCACAACAGGCTTCTTTTTTTCACAAGCTANACCTGCAGCAAAAGTTACAGAATGTTGCTCAGCAATTGCAACATCAAAATATCTATTTGGAAATTTCTCACTAAAACTGACCAGTCCTGAGCCTTCCCTCATCGCAGGAGTTATGGCTACNAATTCATCATCTTGAGATGCCATATCTACAATCCAATCACCAAAAACATCCTGATATTTTATTTTNTTTGATTTTTCATCTTTTATTGATTTTATNTTTCCAATTGCATGAAATCCTATTCTGTCTGCCTCAGCCGGATCTAAGCCAGCACCTTTTTTTGTTATAACATGTAAGAACTGAGGGCCTTCAAATTCCTTTAAATTAGAAATTACATCTTTCATTTCTTTGAGATTATGACCATCAATAGGACCAATATAATTCAATCCTAATTCTTCAAAAATTGTTCCTGGAGCAACCATAGCTTTCATTTGAGTCTCCACTTTTCTAGCAAGATGATATGCTTGAGGTAGTGGCTTTAAAAAACTTGCACCACTTTTTTTAATTCCTTTGTACATTTTGGAAGCCCATATCCTTGAAAAATAATTAGANAGCCCGCCAATATTTTCTGAAATCGACATATCATTATCATTTAATATGATTAATATATTTGGTTTTAAATGGCCGGTATGACTTAAGGCTTCAAACGCCATCCCAGCTGTCATAGCACCATCTCCAATTACAGCTACATGTTTTTTATCAGGGTTACTTTCTTTAGATCCAACAGACATTCCTAAAAGAGCACTGATTGATGTGCTAGAATGNCCAACTCCAAAAGCATCATANTCACTCTCTTTTCTNGAAGGGAAGGGAGCAAGCCCATCNTTCTTTCTTATTGTTTCAATCTTATTTTTTCTTCCAGTAAGTATCTTATGTGGGTATGCTTGATGACCTACATCCCAGACTAAATTGTCATAAGGAGTATTAAATAAGTGATGCAAGATTACTGTAAGCTCGATCACTCCTAAAGCACCACCAAGATGACCACCAGTTTGACCAACTGAATATAATAAAAATTCTCTTAATTCATTTGAAAGGGTTTNAAGCTCGTTAATTGACAAAGATCTTAAATCCGCTGGAATANTTATCTTNTCAAGTAACGGTGTAGTAGGTTTTTTAGAAGGGATCTCTTTAAAAATTTTCAATTTATTTTTCCCTGTATGAAATATATTTTGCTAACTCTATTAGTAAATCAACATCCTTTGATTTTATGCTATCTAGATTAGATATTGCAGATTTAGACAGCTCATTTGATTTTTTAATTGCAGCATCAACACCCACAACAGTGGCGTAGGTTGACTTATCATTTTTTAAGTCAGAATTAGTACTTTTACCTAAAGTTTCTTTATCTGAAGTTATTTCAAGAATATCATCAATAATCTGGAAAGCTAATCCAATTTTTTTCCCAAATACTCTAAGCTCTTTTATTTTTTCTTTATCCATACCTCCAATTTGTCCTAGCATTACAGAACACTCAATCAGCTTACCTGTTTTTAGTGAATGAATATTCTTCACTGTTTCTTCATTAATTAATTTAGACTCACTTTCTATATCAAGAAATTGACCGTAAACCATTCCGTTTTTTCCACATGCATTGGCCATTAATTTAATAGCGGTAACTTTTTCATCAGACGATAAATCATCATCATTGCAAATTATTTCATAAGATAATGTTTGCAAAGCATCTCCAGCCAATATTGCATTAGCTTCGCCATATTTAATATGACATGATTTTTTACCTCTTCTATAATCATCATCATCCATACTAGGTAGGTCATCGTGTATGAGTGAGTAGGTATGCATTAACTCTATTGAAGAAGCTAGACTGATTAAACTTGCATGAGATATATTTTTATTTATTTTTCCAGAAGCCAAAACCAATCCCGCCCTTATCATCTTACCCTTACTTAAAGCAGAATAAGCCATGGCGTTTTCAATTAGGTTGGAATCACCAATACAAATTCTCATATTGGTAGAAACTTGTTCTCTTAGTTGAGACAAAAACTCTTCAAGCATTTTTTCCTATGAGCTTTCTATCTCAGATGAAGAACCATCATCTAACAGTTTTTTAATTTTTAACTCTGCTTCTTGCAATTGTTTTTGGCATTCTTTAACTAGGTTAACTCCTTCTTCAAAAGACTTAACTGAGTCTTCAAGATTAATGTTCTCATCTTCCAATTTTTTTACGATTGACTCTAGATCTGCTAAAGATGATTCGAAGTCTACTTTTTTCTCAGAGTTTGCCATGATTTATTGTAAATTATTAGACGAAGTTTGAAAGTATTTTTTGTAGTCATTTTTTAATGCATATGGCAAAGACAGCACAGCAGGAGTTAATATTAGTGTTATAAAGGTACTAAAACCTAATCCAAAAACAATAGAGACAGCTAGGTTAGACCACCAGTCAACTATCCTGCTACCAACAAGTATATCTCTTGAAATAATATCAAGGCTAATCCCCATAGCAAGTGGCATTAAACCAAATATTGTAGTCAAAGAGGTTAATATGATTGGTCTAAGTCTTTGTTTGCATGCATTGATAATATGTATAGATTTTTCAATATGNGGTGTTTCATCTTTTAGTTTATTGAATGTATCAATTAAAACAATATTATTGTTAACCACAATCCCAGCCAAAGTGACTATTGATAACCCAGTCATTGTTGTGCTAAATGACTTGCCTGTAATTAACAAACCAAGCAATACTCCAACAAAAGAAATAGTCACAGAAGATAAAATAATGAACGATTGATAAAAACTATTAAATTGAGTGATTAACATTAATAACATCATAAATACTGCTGTTATNCCTGCAGTAATCATAAAATTATTAACCTCTTCAGTTTCTTCAGCCATCCCACCAAAGCTATAGGAAATCCCACTTCCAAGATCCGAAGACTTTAACCAATTATCAAGTTCATTTACCTTCGATGAAACTTCTGATTCATCCTTTGTTCCTGCTCCAACCTCCTGAAAATATTTACCATTTTTTCTATTTACAGTTTGGCGATTTTCTTTTGGAACTACATTTATAAAAGAACTAACTGGCACAGTTCCTTTTTTTGTTACAACATTAAGATCTCTTATNCCTGTTATTGTTCTATCTGATTCAGGAAATCTAGCCCTAATCTCNACNTCATCTTTAGCATCATCTGGTCGATATTCTCCAACTTTGAAACCATTCGTCAGCATTTGTACTAATGCTCCAACATCACTAACACTTACACCCAATTGAGCTGCTTTTTGTTTATCAACCTCAACACTCCATTCTACAGATGGATATGCTTTAGACGAGAAAATATTATTAAGGCCAACCATTTCATTTCTCATATAATTCTCAATTAGACTAACAGCTTCGTTTACTGATTCTTCAGTATCACCATATACGTCTAGTTCAATTGGAGAGTCAAATGATGGTCCACCCAAATCAGCTTCAACTTCTACTGTGATTCCAGGAAGATCCATAGTCGAAGTTTTTAATTCATCCATAATTTCGAATCCAGACATATTTCTTTGAGACGGCTCTAAAGTTTCAATAAAACCACCACCGATTCTGTCAGCTCCAGATTGCCACCAATTTGTACCTGACCTCAAATAAACATTTTTAACTCCATCTACTTGTAAAAATCTCTCTTCAACTTTTTCTATGATTTCTTTTGTTTCAAGTGCAGAAAAGTTGCCTCTAGCTTTTACAGTTATATTGGCCTGAACTGGATCAACAATTGCAAAATATACAGTTCCCTTTCCTGAATAGANATAGCTCATAATAATNAGCATTAGTACAGCAATAACTGCAATTATTGTTTCTATTGGATTTTCNACAAAACGCTTAATATATTTTCCATACCATTCNGTAAGCCTNGTAAANATTGAAACATGTCCTTCATNAGAATTAAGAGCNGATTGTTTTTGTCCAAAATAAGANCCTAAAACAGGAATAACAATTAACGAGTAAAACAATGAAGCACTCAANACAAAGAAAATTGTTATTGGAAGATATCTCATAAATTGACCGGTAAAGCCNGGCCAAAACATAACAGGTATAAATGCTGCCATTGTAGTTCCGGTTGATGCAATGATAGGATAAAACATTCTTTTAGAAGCAAGAGTGTAACCTTCAGATCTTGATAAGCCTTCAGCAATCTTTTTATCAGCAAATTCAGTAATTACTATAGAGCCATCAATCAGCATTCCCATGCCTAATAAAAGGCCCATCATTACAAGAAAATTAACCTCCATATTTAAGCTATATAAAATTAGATATGTCATTAAGAAACAGAAAGGTATTGATAAACCAACCAACATAGACACNCGNGCACCCATGCTTGCTATAACTAAAACCATAATTAAAATTACAGCAGCAATAATATTGCCATTCAATTCTTTGACCATTAAATTTGCATAAATTGTGTCATCATTTGAAACTACAATTTTTAAATTTTTTGGGAGTGTTAANTCAAAATCTTCTAAAACANCCCTTATAGCGGTTGAGGCATCTATAGCATTTGCACTTTCTCTTAAAGATATTTCTAATGTTACTGCGTCCTGGCCATTTACTCTGGCATATGAAGTGAAATCTTTAAAAGTCCTTTTTACTGATGCAATTTCTCCTAATGTAACAATTGCATCTTTTGTAACTTTTACTGGTATAGCATAAATATCTTTTGCTGATTCTATTATGCTTGGGACTTCTATATTAAAACTACCTCTTCCAGTATCTTGCTTCCCTCCTGGAATAATAAGATTATTACTCGCGACAGAGTTATAAATATCCGACAGNGTTACTCCATANGATTCCATCTTAGACTTATCAATTACTCCTTCAAGAACTTCTTCAGGAGCCCCAGTCATATTAACCTCAAGAATTTGTTCGATTGGCTCAATCCTATCCTTAAGTTCACGTGCATAAAAAACTTTCTGTCTAACAGATTTACCACCAACAATACTTATATTCATTACAGGAAAGCTAGCTTCGCTATATTCTTCTATTTGAGGATCTTCAGCTTCCAAAGGGAGTTGATATTTAATTTCTTCTACTCCNTGCTTAACNTCTACAAGAGCTTGATCAATATCAAAGCCAACCTCAAANTCTAAGAATATTCTTGCGTAACTTAGATAACTAGTTGACCTTATATTTTTTACTCCAGTAACAGTTTTTAATCTATTTTCAAGAGGTCTAGCAATCAGTCTAGAAGTATCACTTGGAGAAGCTCCATCTAGAAATACTGATACAGTAATGAAAGGCAATTGAACATTAGGAGAGGCTGCTATTGGTATTTCCTGACGTGCNTATGACCCTGCAATNACAATCATAAAAGCAATTAANAANGTAGTTTTTGCCTTCGCTAATGCAAAATCAATTATTTTTGTCATTTAAGATTCGTTAAAACTTTTTGACCATCTTCTACAAATCCNTGGCCTTGAATAATAATTTCAACCAAATCTGGAATATTAGTAACCCATAATCCTTCTTCAGAATCTTCTAATATAGTTATTTCAATAAATTTAGCTTCATTATTATCATCTACTATTCTTATACCTAGTTTTCCATCATCATTAAGCAATAATATAGAGGGTGATATTTTATGCGCTCTGACCTTATTGATATTAATAGTCATATTTGCGGTTAACCCATCTTTGATTGATCCATCAGGATTTTCTATCTGAGATTCAACATTAAATGTTCGCGTTTCTGAAGATGCGCTCTTTGATACAAAAGTTAATTNACCCNNAATTATTNTTCCTGTTACTAGNTCCAGAATGACATCCTGACCCTTCTTAACTTTATTAATCTCATATTCAGGCACGCCAGCTAAAAAAATTATGGGGCTTAGTTTGATAATAGTTGCACAGATTTGGCCTCTCTCTAGAAAATTGCCTGGCTTTACTATATTTTCAATATANCCTGAAAATGGAGCCTTAACTTCTGTTCTATTTAGTTCAACAATTCCAAGACTACATAAAACAGAATCTTTATTGACATACTCGCCCTGAATGGCCCCGATACTTAC
Source organism: Gammaproteobacteria bacterium TMED226 (assembly GCA_002169105.1). Taxonomy (GTDB): domain Bacteria; phylum Pseudomonadota; class Gammaproteobacteria; order Magnimaribacterales; family D2472; genus SAR86A. The sequence continues at coordinate 59,668 of NHJX01000009.1, forward strand.
AACTTCTCCCGAAGTTTTAGCTTTAATATTAATTCTAGCCTCTGATTTTGTAGTTGCCTTCAATTTGATTAGTGGTTGATATTCAACTGATTCGCTTATTAATGTTTGTACACTAAATAATTCATTTGAAGATACCAAAGGCGCAGGATTTTCATTTTTAAACAATCCAGATAACATCCAAAATATTATTGGTATAAGAATATATAAAGATATTCTTATATTTTTTGTAATTTTCATAATCTATTCACTTTAAATGGTTTAAACTTTATGTTTATTTCGAAGTTTTTTAAATAAATCTTTATTCATTGGTTTTAATTTTTCTTTATTCGTATCATCGCTTTTTAAAATAAATTCTTTACCTTTTATAGCCTGAAGTTTCATTGAGGTATAAACTTTTTTAAATATCAGGAATGTTTGATTAGAATCTTTTTCATTTAAAATATTCCAACCTATTTTCTTTCCAACAAAATATATAACAGGATGAGACCAGTCAAATTCTTTCCTTGGTTGATATGATTGCCTTGCCTCAACATAGGCCTCCTCAACAGAAGGAAACCCATCATCATTATTAATATCTTCACATGCTTTTAAAAGATCAGTTAGTGTCGGCAAATATGATTGAGATGATATAACATTTTCAATTGCTTCAAGAATTACATCTGATGAAATATTCTTTAGGCTGATAGCCCAAAGTTTTTTACCTTCCTTTAATTTATCATCAGTCCCAAATACTTTATAGAATTGATAATGATATGCGAGCTCAAGTTTTAAAAATAATGAATCAATCGATTTTATGAATTCATCCTTATTCAAGATTGATTTCGTTTGCCCAGGTGTCATCATTTTTTCTTGTTTGGAAGTCTTGTGTGTATTTTCCTGGTTCAAGATGTTTCTTATTTTTTTCATTATTAGTCATATTATCAATCATCATGTGCCGTCTTTTTACATGATCAATGAATTTAGAATTCCATGTTGTAAAAGCAGATCCTTTGTCTTTCCAATAAAGAATAAACTCTCTGAGATATTTTAACGCAGAATCTTTTGTAATATCAGATAAGTTAAGGATATCAAAGACATCTTCATCAGGAAACCACTTTTCAGTTATAGTATATGGCAATCCTTTATTGGAGTTATTTTCTTTTACCCATTCTCTTCTAATGAAATCTAAGAAAGTAATGTTCCAATTATTCTTTTTTTGACCTCTCTCAATCCAATAGATTTTAAACTCTTTTAATTTAAGAGAAAGGAATTCATTAGACACATCTATCATATTAATTATTTCAATAGTTTCATCAGATGGTCCCCATTCAGTATTTAACACTCTAGATTCTGAACTCTTGCCTGGCATTTTTATACCGTAGTCTGTCTTGGAGATATTTCTTTCTAAATCAATCAAATCAAATTTTATTAATGTATTTAATGATTTTTTAATAGTCTCTTCATCTATGAAAGATAAATTTTCCTTTATTGAATTTAAAAAACCATCATACGAGGAAATATCATCTAATTTATTGTCTTTAAATAGATTTAAAATGATTGCACATTCTATTCCCAGCGTTTCTGCAACCTCTGACGAAAAAGATAAATATCCTTTATTCTTCAATTAAATTAATTACCTCTTTTGATATTTACTGCATTGTTAAGTTTTTCTAGACATTCCAATGTATCTTCCCAGCCCATACATGCATCAGTAATACTTTGTCCGTACGTCAAATTTTCTGTAATTTTTTGATTGCCTTCATTAAGATGGCTCTCAATCATGACGCCCTTTATATTTTTATTGCCTTCAGTAATTTGATTACAAATTGAGTCTACAACATTTATTTGCTGTTTAAATTTCTTTTGACTATTGCCATGACTAGCATCAATCATAATAGATTCATTTATTTCTGCTTCTTTTAATGCGGTAAGAGTGCTCTCAACTGATTCTTTATCAAAGTTTGGAACTTTACCGCCTCTAAGAATAATATGTGTATCATTGTTACCAGCTGTTTTAAGCATCGCAATATCAGCTTCTTTGGTTGCACCAAGGAAAACATGAGAATGATTTGCCGCTTGGATGCCATCAATAGCAGCCTTCAAACTACCATCCGTTCCATTTTTTATGCCAATAGGACATGATAATCCAGATGCCAGCTCCCTATGAATTTGGCTTTCAGCAGTCCTTGCCCCAATTGCACCCCATGAAATAATGTCTGTAACATATTGGGGTGATATTGGATCTAAAAATTCTGTTCCTGCTGGTAGACCTAATTCTGCGATATCAATTAGGACCTTTCTTGCCATTTCGAGGCCTTTGCTAATATTAAAAGTCTCATTTATATCAGGATCATTTATAAGTCCTTTCCATCCAACAGTTGTTCGTGGTTTTTCAAAATATACTCTCATTATAATTAACAAGTTCTCACTAAAGTTTTTATGTTCATTAGAAAGTTTCCTTGCATATTCGAGTGCACTTTCTGGATCATGAATAGAACAAGGTCCAACAACAACAAACAAACGATCGTCTTTATCATGTAAGATTTGACTTACTTCGTTTCTAGTTCCATAAACAAGTTTTGCAATTTCATCACTAATAGGATATTTATTCACAAGTTCATAGGGAGCAGGAACTTTCCTCCTATCAATGATTCTTGTATTGTCAGTTGAGTAATTCATATATTTATATTCTATATCTCTTATTTAGAAATTGATGAATATTATTAAATGAAAGCATGATAATAGAAACAATTTATTAAAATTTATTAAATAATAATTTTTTCCATTTATGAGGAGTTTTTAAGGAAATACACAACATATTGTATTAAAATATCAAATACTTACACGATATAGTGTTTATTTATGCAAAATAACAATCTTGCACAGCTTGAACTGCCTACGGTGATGGGACAACAGTTTGAAGAGATACCAGATGATCTCTTCATACCGCCTTACGCCTTAGAAATTTGTCTGGAAACATTTTCCGGACCCCTAGATCTACTTCTGTATTTAATTAAGAGGGAGAACATTAATATTCTTGATTTAGACGTATCTAAAATAACTGATCAATATCTTGAATATATTGAATTAATGGATTCTCTTAAGTTTGATTTGGTTGCAGATTATTTAGTTATGGCTGCAACATTAGCAGAGATTAAATCAAGGCTCATGCTTCCTAAAGAATCTTTTGACGAAGAAGAAGGAGATCCTAGGACATCTCTAATACAAAGGCTTCAAGAATATCAAAGGTTTAGAAATGTTTCTGAAAAAATTGCATTACTTCCAAGAGTTGATAGAGATTTTTTCACAGCGTCAGCAAAATTACCTAATCTTGATGATGAAAAAACTAAAAAAATTGTGATTTCAAAAGATGAAATATTTAACTCCATAATAGATGTAATAAATAGACCAAATTATCAAGCAAGCCACTTAATAGATTTTGAAGAATTATCAACGAAAGAACGTATTCAAATAATTTTAGATCTACTTTCAAAATCAAACATAATTAGTTTTTCTAAAACTTTAAGAAAGCCTGAGGGTAGGAAAGGTGTTGTCGTAACCTTATTAGCATCTCTAGATTTAGCCAAAGATGGATATGTTGAACTAATACAAAATAAGTCTGAAGAACTATTCATTAAATCATCAAGGAGAATATAAGTGAATGTAAATCTAATCAATTCCATTGAAGCTTTGCTTTTTGGAGCTGGCAGGCCAATAAGGCTTTCAGAAATTAAAAATATTCTTGAAAATAATGGTATAAAAAGTGAATTATCGGATATAAAGAAATCTTTAAATTCTCTTGAGGAAAGATATCTTGATACATCTATAAAGATTCAAGATGTAGCTTCTGGCTACAGAATTCAGATAAAACAAGAACATAGCTCATATATAGGAACGTTGTGGAATGAGAAAGCTCCAAGAATATCGAAAGCTTTAATGGAAACAATTTCTATTATTGCTTATAAACAGCCAGTTACCAGAGGTGACATAGAAGATATTCGAGGAGTTACTGTTAGCACAAGAAGTATAAGATCTTTATTGGAGAGAAATTGGATAAAAGTTTCTGGATACAGAGATGTTCCAGGAAGACCGACACTTTATATAACAACAAAAGAATTTTTAGATGACTTAAACATAAAAAATATTTCTGATTTACCTGAATTACCAGAAAAAACAGAAATCATAGAAGATAGCATTATTTCAAAAGCTGTCTAAGAGATGGCAGAAAGACTCCAAAAATTCCTAGCAAGATCGGGTATTGGCTCAAGAAGATATTGTGAAGAGTTAATTAAATCTGAAAAAGTTTATGTCAATGGTCTTATTGCACAAATTGGAAGCTCTGTAAAAAAAGATGATATTGTTGAATATGAAGGAAAAATTATTTCTTCCATAGAATCTGAAATTAAGTTGTTAATCTTAAACAAGCCTGAAGGAGTCCTTTCTTCTAACAAAAGAGATAAGGATATACCAATAGTTTTTGACTTTTTGCCTAAAACCAAACCTAAAACCAGATGGATATCAATTGGTAGACTGGATATTAATTCATCAGGCTTGATGTTATTTACCAATGATGGCAATTTTGCAAATTTATGTATGCACCCTTCTTCAACAATTGACAGAGAATACTTGGTAAGGGCTAGAGGAGAATTTAATGAAGAAAAAAAACAAAAAATGTTATCTGGAATCAATATCGATGGAGTTATACATCAACTATCAGATATTGTAGAGGGAGAAAAAAACTCTTCAAACCAATGGTTTTCAGTTTGCCTTATGTCTGGAAAAAACAAAGAAGTTAGAAAAATTTTTAGCGCAATGAATTTAGAAATTAGCAGGCTTAAGAGGACGAGGTTTGGACCTATATTCTTACCATCAAGTCTTAAAAGAGGAAAATGCATTGATTTGTCCAATAGAGAAATAGATTCTTTGAAAAGTTATGGAACATAAAAAAGCATATGAATACTTATATAAGAAATCTATTGAAAAAAAATTCAAAGATTTAGCTGATCATATTAAAAAAGTTGGCCCCTTAAAAATTAAATTATCAAAAATGAGCTTTGTTGACCATCTTTCAAAAATAATTATTGGCCAGCAGTTATCAGTTAGATCTGCTGCTGCAATTTGGGCAAGAACCGAGCTAATACTTAAGAAAAATAAATATAAAAGAACAAATGAAAAGCTGAACCTTAAATTTAAAGAGGCAGGATTATCTAGGCAGAAAATTGAATATCTAAATGGAATCATTTTTAATGAACAACTTAAAAATATTACAAATAAAGACTTAAGAAAAATGTCTCAGACAGATTTCTATGATTTTTTAATAAAGATAAAAGGAATAGGTCCTTGGTCAATTGAGATGTCTAGAATCTTTTATGTAGGAGATTCCGATGTATTTTCAATTCTAGATTTAGGACTAAAAAATGCACATCTAAGAATCTTCGATCTAAAAAACTATGATGAGGGTTTTTATAAAGAATTTAGCCCTTATAGAAGCTATATGTGTTTGTATATGTGGAGAATTCTTGAAGATGAAAATGTGACTATATAATTCTACATTTGCTCATCAAATTCAATGTAAACCTTAGAAGAGCATGAGCTTTGTTCAGATAGCATCCAAAGATAGTATTCAATTAGCTTTTCAGGTTCTTTTAAGGTTGAAGGATCTTCAGCTGGATATGCTAAAGCTCTCATATCTGTTCTTGTTGCCTTAGGATCAAAGTTAAACACCTTAAAATTAGGAATAAAACCTAACTCTTCATTTAGTATTTCAGATAAAGCTTTTACCCCAGCTTTTGAGGCTGAGTATGCACCCCAAAAAGCTTTACCTTTTACGGCTACTCTGGAGGATGTAAAGATTAATCTAGGTAATTTTGAATGTTTTAGAAGAGGAACTAGATATTTTGATAAGAGGAATGAGCTTTTTAAGTTAATATTAAATACTTCTTCCCAGTTCTTTAAGTCATAATCTGTAATCGACGACATTTTACTTATAACAGCAGCATTATTTATCAAGGCATCAAGGACTTCATAATTTTGAGTAATTAAATTTGCAATTTCTTGAGCGCTACTTTCTTCTAGCAAACTTAAATCACATTTAATAATCATTGGGCTAGTATTAAATTTTTCTTTAATTTCATCATACAAAGAATCCAGTGATTCCTCATCTCTTGCTAAAAGAATTGTATTTGCACCATAACTACTTAAATTAATTGCTAATGATTTACCTATACCCTTAGATGCCCCAGTTACCAATATATTTTTATCTTTTAAAAAATCTATTTTGTAAGTATTTTTTTTCATCAACTTATCTTTGAAATAATATCGTGAGCTCTATCTACAGAATCACAATTTAATAAATCCCTGCCATCTTTTTGAAGAGAATATCCATATAAACAAGCAATAGTGGTTGTTCCAGCCGAGATTCCAGCTTTTAGATCATTAAGATGATCACCAAGATATATTGTTTTTTCAGGACTGACATTAAGTCTTTTGCACGCCAAAAGTATACCCTCTGGATCTGGCTTTGA
>NHJX01000010.1 GCA_002169105.1 Gammaproteobacteria bacterium TMED226
GGATATTTCTGCCCAAAGACCAAATAATGTGGATGCGATCACGATTAATGAACCANTAGTACCGAGNNNGGCTCCCATCTCGTGATTGAAAGCCATGTGATCGTTCATACCGAATGCTCCACCGATACANATGAGTATTGTTCCGNTGATTAAGGTNATAACCCAAGTCATTGTTTGTTCATAGTTCATGTTTANNTCTCCTTTAGTTGCAGTAANTGCAGNTAAGNTGAANCCATATGAATAGGGGTGAAANTGANANGNCGANNAGGGTNNNNATGATTNTGATGTCNCGNNNTACCTTTCGATGCTCCTCTTCAAGAAGAGCATCAACTTCTGCGTCTGTTAGTTCTCTGAGTGGCATGTTAGCCTCCTTAGTGTTGTAAGCAGTGAGCTATGTTNTGCATCGCTAAGATCTCTTTATCTTCTTTAGTCTNGATGCGGAAGAAGGTGTACATGAATGAGAAGCGTTCTTTTCGAAACCATTTACCGTCAAGCTCATCCCATATATCCCAGAGCTTAGAGTTGTAGTCAGGATCAGCCTCGCATCTATCCAGTGTTGCGTTCTCTTCAAGGGCGATCAGTTTGTTGAGTTCTGCAATTGTTAAGCTAGTCATGTTCAATTCCTTTTGGTTAGTGATTCGTTATCGATGAGTCATTACCCATCATTCATAAATCAACCGACATCTAGCGCCGACGGAGGAGGCGATATAGACCAAGGACCGCGAGTGCTTTTCAACGAGCGAGTGCGAAGGGTTACTGGCGGACAAGGTTCCTGGTATGAGTCCAATACAAGGTTCCAGATTTGCGATTCGGGGATGGTGGGTGCTGCTCAGTCGAGGGGGGAGATGATGGCTCAGTGATTCAGAATTAAATTTCAAATTTTTTTTCTATTAACTTTTTCTTGACAAAGAAACACGAATTAGCTCCACTAATAAACCGCTTCTTATATAAAAATAATATGCCCAAGAAAAGTACGGCTCCAGAAACAACAAGACACTGCAAAAGTTGTAAAACAGACCTCCCAATCGAACAATTTGAAGTCTATCGCAAAGGCGGTATTCGTGGGGTATGTAATAAATGCAAATATCAACAGCGGCGCGATCACGATGCAAAATCTCCAGAGAGTTATCTGACGCGGTTAGCGATTCGTCTTAAATCGTCCAGGCGCAAAACCCATGATTGGAGATTAACCCCCAAGGATTTACATGAAATATGGTATAGACAGGAGGGCCGTTGCGCGTTGTCCGGTGTCCATCTCACGCATCACATAGATGGTAGAGGTGTGAAAGAGTTTAATGCGTCAGTCGATAGAATCAATAATGACATCCACTATGAGCCACAAAATGTCCAGTTNGTCGCGTATCGGATCAATATTATGCGTCATACATTGTCTGAGGACATGTTTTGGTGGTGGGTTAAAACTATCCACGATAATTTTTATGAAAAACAGACCAAAGCCGCGAAAACAATCGATTGACATAGTTGCTTATATCTATTAGAACAGCTAATATCTGCCAATGGAAGATATAGGTATGCTCGCTTTGGACGGTTTTGATGAAGCCATCATCGGAACCGCGCTAACCCCTGATGGGACTGAGGTGCTTGTCTATAACGCAAAGCTGGTTGAGTGCATGTTGTCACTGATGGCTAACGGCAATTTTAAGTTAACAATAATTGATTATTTGGAAATGATGGTGGCTGACCAAAAGGATAAGCCTCTACCGTTATTCGTGTATCTGGATGACAGCGTTAAATCCGAAGTTAGTGAAAGTAGAGAAGAGACACACCTTAGAGTCGTCCATTGAGGTTGACCCTCATACTACTCTGAAAGCTGATTTACCCTTTATGGGTTTAACAGTAGGTGAGTTGACAGTACAGCAGGAGAAACTCGTGCTTCTTATTTCCAGTGGTATGAGTGTTTCTGCCGCTGGCCGTGGTTCGGGATACGGGACTAGCTCGGCGGCGCTCTCTGCTGCGAAGTTACCCGCAGTACAAAAAGCTATCGATTATTATCGGGAGCAGATGCGGGAGGAAGTGAAGTTCGAAAGGGCAAACGCTCATTCTATGTATATGGAGGCATATTCGGCATCAGCTACCGCCACCGAAATGAAGAACACCGTAGATTCTCTTGTGAAGCTACATAACCTCGTGGGTCCGGATAACGCAACGCAGGTAAATATAAATATTAATAANGAAAAGCAGCTTGAACGCCTAACCGATGAAGAGTTGCTCAAGATCGCGGGAAAAGATACCAGTTATTTAGAACCACAAGGAGATTAAAGTATGGTTGGACAGAAGGAATTAAGTGCTAATCCGAGAAAATANGGACAAAAACCTTCGCCAGCACAGGAAGCAAAAAAGGTAAGAAAAAAGGCAGCTGACGCGGCAAGAAAACAACAACTCGCCTCTTATATGGAACGAGAAGCCAGAACTGGTGCGCGAGCACAAGCAGCTGCGGCGAATAAGAAACCTAAAGCAAAATTGGCATCAGTAAAAACAGCAATAAAAAAAGCGAAACAGGGGGCAAAAGCTGGCAAAAAGGGAGCACAGGCTGGCGCTGCTGCTTCAAGGAAGGCTACTGCTACGGTACAGCAGTCAAAAAAACGAAGCCAACAGCGACGTAAGAAGGCGGCAGCAAAATCTAGGCCCAGGAACCTTCTGACGAAAAGAAAATAGGAAAAATTTTTGAGTAGCGTCCCTACGGCAAAATGCAAACGTTGCAGGGCAATACGCCCTGAGACTTTATTTAGTGACAAAGGTGGATTATGTGTCTACTGCAAGGCTGACGACGCGGAGGCGTTACCGGCACCAAGTACTCCAGAAGAAGTTGTCGAAGAGTCAAATGAGTTATCTGCTGCTGAAAAGGCAAGAGCAGAACTTGCACTTAGATTCCTTACGCGAAAGAGGCTCCTCCCTTTTGTCGAACGATTCAACCCCGATTATCAAGCAGGATGGGTACATAAAGATGTCTGTAAACGATTGGAAGATTTCTCTAAAGCAGTGGTGGAAAAAAAGAGTCCAAGACTTATGCTCTTTATGCCGCCTCGACACGGTAAGTCAACGCTGGCATCAGTTGCGTTTCCAGCTTGGCATATGGGTAGAAACCCAGAGCACGAATTTATATCTTGCTCGTACTCGGGTTCGCTTGCAATGGGCTTCTCTCGTAAAGTCCGTCAACTCCTACGTGAGCCAACTTACAAAACAGCTTTCTCAACTCGGCTCGACCCTGATAGCCAATCGGCTGAAGCTTGGCTTACTACTTCTGGCGGTGGTTTCGTTGCTGCTGGTGTGGGTGGTGGTATAACCGGAAAAGGGGCGCACGTTCTTGTCATTGATGATCCAGTTAAAAACCGTGAGGATGCAGAAAGTCAAAACAACAGGGATTCTAATTGGGATTGGTACACCTCCACTGCGTACACAAGACTCGCACCTGGCGGCGGGATACTCGTGATTCTTACGCGCTGGCACGATGATGATCTTGCCGGAAGATTACTGAAAGCGACAACCGAAGGCGGTGATGAATGGGAAGTGGTTCGTTATCCGGCAATCGCGGAAGAGGTAGAACAGTTTCGTGAGTCGGGAGAAGCGTTGCACCCCGAACGTTACGATATTCCTTCATTAACAAGAATACAGAAAGCCGTCGGCCCGCGTGATTGGTCTGCGTTGTATCAGCAGAATCCAGTTGCAGATGACGGCGATTATTTCTCACGAAACATGATCCTTTATTACGATCCGGAAGACATAGACCAGGAATGCATGAAGTTCTATTGCGCGTGGGATCTGGCGATAGGAAAACGGGATCGTAATGACTATACCGTCGGTATCGTTGTCGGTGTCGATGAGGATGACCAGTTATATATAGTAGATTTAGTAAGAGGACGGTTTGACGGTTTAGAGATCGTAGAACAGATATTGGATCTCTATGAAACGTGGAAACCTTCTATTATAGGTATAGAGAAAGGACACATTGAGATGGCGCTCGGTCCTCTGCTTGAAAAGCGGGTACGGGAGCGCGGTCTGTACGAGGCATACTTTAAAGATCTGAAAACTGGCCGCAGAGATAAAGAAGCGCGAGCCAGGGCTATCCAGGGACGGATGCAACAGGGGATGGTATATCTCCCCCGCGATGCATTGTTCACCGGCCCACTAGTCGCTGAACTTCTAAGATTTCCTAACGGTATACATGATGACCAGGTGGATGCGCTTGCATGGGTAGGTTTGATGATGACTGAATTTGCAACCTACAGGGCACCCGTAATCCACGAACCCTCTTGGCGTGACAAGCTTGAAGTACACGTTAAGGAATCAAGTATGCGTCAACGATCAGCGATGAGTGCATAACATGAAAAAATTAAATCCAGGTGAAGAACAAGAGATAGCCTCCAAGCAGTGGGATAGATATGTCCGAGCGCGAGATAACGGCCATCTAGAGTTCATTGACATGGCTAAAAAATGCGATGCTTTTTATCGCGGTGAACAATGGGACGATGAAGATATCGCGGTATTAGATGCAGAAGGTCGTCCCGCATTAACTATTAATACCGTTCTTCCTACTATTAATACTGTATTAGGCGAGCAGTCTACCCGTCGTGCAGATATCCAGTTCAAACCCCGCCGTGGTGGTGAAGAAGAAGTCGCACACACCTTAACCAAGTTGTATATGCAGATTGCTGATAACAATAAGCTGGATTGGGTAGAGCAGCAGGTATTCAGTGACGGTCTGATAATGGATGGTCGGGGATATTTTGATGTGCGGATGGATTTTAGCGACCATGTTGAAGGTGAAATAAGAATCACGGCTAAAGACCCGTTAGACATACTTATCGACCCCGATGCAAAAGAATCTGATCCAAAAGTCTGGAATGAGGTGTTTGAGACTAAATGGATGACGTTGGATGAGATCGAGGAGCTATACGGAAAGAAGAAAGCGGAAGCATTGAGGTTTGTTGCAGAGAACGGTAATAGTTTCGGGCGCGATTCGGTTGAATATGAAGAGAACCGATTCGGTGACCTGGACACAGATAATGACTACATGGGTTCGGGTGTTCCGAATGAAGATGACTATAGAAATATAAAAGCCCTGCGCGTTATAGAAAGACAACACAAACGTATGACACGGGTTGAGTGTTTCGTTGACCCCAATACGGGAGATAGCAGACTAGTACCGGAAGCTTGGTCTACTACCAAAGCGCGGAAGTTTGCGAAGCAGTACGGTTTAAATATTATTAGTAAGGTAAAACGTAAAGTCCGATGGACGGTAACCTCCGATAAAGTAGTACTGCATGATGATTGGTCACCCTACGATGATTTTACGATAGTTCCTTTCTTTGCCTATTTCAGAAGAGGCAGACCGTTCGGGATGGTACGTAATCTCCTGTCTCCACAGGAACAGCTAAATAAAATAGCCTCTCAGGAACTACATATCGTAAATACCACCGCAAACAGTGGGTGGATGGTGGAAAGTGGTTCACTTACGGGTATGACAGCAGACGACCTTGAGGAACACGGTGCAGAAACGGGTCTTGTTGTTGAATATAACCGTGGCTCCACACCTCCAATTAAGATACAGCCAAATCAAATCCCAACTGGGTTGGATCGTATCGGGCAGAAAGCAGCATTAAATATCAAGACGATTTCCGGTATTAACGATTCAATGTTAGGTACAGATAGCGCCGAAGTATCCGGTGTTGCGATCCAAGCGAAACAGAACCGTGGCGCGATAATGATACAGGTGCCATTAGATAACCTGCGTAAGACACGACAATACCTGGCAGAGAAGATCTTGAATCTTGTGCAGAGTTTCTATACCGAACAGAGAATCATACAGGTTACTAACGAGGAAGATCCGCTAAAACCCAGAGAACCTATGGTGGTTAATGAAGTGACTCCGGAGGGCAGGGTGATTAATGACCTGACTCTAGGTGAATATGATGTGATTGTTTCCACGGCTCCTGCCAGAGATTCGTTTGATGAGGTGCAATTCGCAGAAGCTCTTAACCTTAGACAAGTGGGTGTGCAGATACCTGATGATGCTGTTATTGAATACTCGCATCTTGCCCGTAAGGGTGAGTTGGCAAAACGTATCAGGGTAATGACGGGTCAAGAACCACCTACAGAAGAACAAGCGCAAATGATGCAAGCCCAGCAGCAGATGGAAATGCAGTCTGTGCAACTGGAGATTGCGAAGCTGGAGGCAGAGGTAAGAAAACTCCAGACCGAGGCGGCGGTAAATATTGCCAAGGTACAGGACATGTCGGAAGTAGATCCGCAGATGCGTATGCAGGAGATGCAGTCGCAGCTTGAAATGAAGCAGCGTGAACTTGATCTACGAAGAGAATTGGCTGATTTGACGAACCAGACTCGTACAAGTCAGGCAGAAACGAATGCAGCAACGCGCATCGCGGCTACCGCTATGCAGACTGCGGCTAAACAACAACCCCAACAACCACAACAACCCAAACAGGTAGAGATACCTAACATGCGTACACCTCAATAGGAGATTGTGTAATGGCTAAAAGTAGTAAAACTGATGCAGTAGAAGATGAAGGTCCGGTTTTTGAAACAATGCCTGGAGCAGATAAACTTGATGATGATAGTGAAAATGCCCTGGATATGAATTTTGGTCTTGGTGAAGAAGATGAGGTCGAGGAAGAGACTGAGGAAGCGGTAGCGGAGAAAGTTGAAGAGGAGACAGTTGAAGATCCCGAAGGCGAAACTACTGAGGAAGAGGAGGTTTTAGAAGAAGCCGCTGAAGAAACTCAGGAAGAAACAGTAGCAGAGACTGAAGAAGCACCTGTCGAAGAAGCTGTAGAGGAAGAACCCGAGGTTAAATCTAAAAAACCAATGGTTCCTAAATCCCGGCTTGATGAAGTGCTTGCGAAACAAAAAGCACTACAAAAACAGCTTGATGAGGCAAAAGCAGCACAAGCACCGGAAGAAGCTGCGCCCGAAGATTATGGCTTTGATGAAAAAGAGGTCGAATACCAAAATCTAGTACTCGATGGAAAGACACAAGAAGCAGCAGCACTAAGAAGCGAGATACGGCTGGCAGAACGTCAGCGTCTTGAGTACGAATTGACACAGAAAGTGACCAAAACTGTCCACCAGAACCAACAGGCTACGGCGTTACAAGCGGCAGCTACCGAATTATCAAACACTTTCCCCGTATTTGACGAGAATTCTGCTAATTACAATAAAGAATACACGCAAGAAGTTATAGATTTGCGTGACGCATTTATTGTTCAAGGTTATGACGCTGTAGATGCCTTATCTAAAGCATCTAATTTTGTAGTCAAAAGTTACGATCTGGACGCGACCCAAGAGGAAGCGGGAAGTACTTTATCAAAAACTGCGGCTCCTAAAGCCAAATCGGTAGATGAAGTTGCAAAGAAACGCTCTGAAGTTGCCAAAAAACTGAAGGCGGCAGAATCGCAACCACCTGAGTTACCAGGAGAGAGTAGTGCCTCCAGAGGTGAAAAAGCGATTGATGTAACTACTATGACAGAGGAAGAGTTCGATGCGCTTCCCGCCGGAACATTAGCTAGGCTAAGAGGAGATGTTTTTTAGATGGCTACCGAAAAAGACGCTAGATTAGCTAGGGCAGGTGTATCTGGGTATAACACACCCAAGCGTACACCCAACCACCCTAAAAAAAGCCATATCGTCGTTGCGAAAGAAGGGGATAAAGTAAAAACAATCCGTTTTGGTCAGCAGGGGGTTAAGACTAATCAGACGGTTGGTCAGCGGAAGGCGTTTAAGTCTCGCCACGCGAAGAATATTGCAAAAGGAAAAATGTCAGCGGCTTACTGGGCAGACAAAACTAAATGGTCGCCTAGTAAAACTAAATCACCTTCAACTAAATGGAAGAAAGGAAGTTAATTATGCCACAAGGACCAGGAACATATACTAAGCCAGGACGGCCAAAGAAAAAGCATACAAGACGACCAAAGAAAGAACCACCACCAAAACTAACGTACGGGAAAAAGAAAAAGAAAAAGAAAAAAACAAAATAGGCTTGCCTTTATTTATTAGAGTAGCTAATATTAATATGTAATTCGTGTGCCTAGACGAAATATAGGCCGTGTCGAACACGTAAAAACCGCTATCGTCTGCTACAGACGTTAAACTTGTCGAGATCGCGCCTCGTAAATCCGCGCTAAGTCGTCGCTCCACGATAGAGAGCAACGGTTTAGCCGCACCTAAAGTCGGCTAAGGATAGGCTTCGGCCTAAAATTTTTAATACGCATAGGAGGCCAATCATGGCTTTAACTAACTTTGCGTCGCTGACAAGTAACCAATTAACAGCGTGGAGTAGAGACTTCTGGCGTGTCGCTCGGAACATGAGTTTCGTGAACCAGTTTGCAGGTAGCGGATCAAATGCAATGGTTCAACGGATCACTGATCTTACAAAATCCGATAAAGGCACAAAAGCAGTAATCACGTTGTTGGCTGATATGACAGGCGACGGTATTACAGGTGACAACACTTTGGAAGGTAATGAAGAAGCGCTAAGAAGCTACGACATTACTATCGAGCTTGACCAGCTGCGCTTCGCAAACCGAATTGCAGGTCGTCTTGCCGATCAGAAGAGTGTTGTAAACTTTCGAGAGAATTCCAGAGATGCATTAGCATATGCAATGGCTGACCGTATGGATCAGTTAGCATTCCTAACGTTATCAGGAGTAGCTTATTCTCAAAAAACCAGTGGAGCACTTCGTACCACCAACGTTGCTGCCGGACATGATCTAGCAGACCTGGAGTATGCGTCAGATGTATCTGCGCCTACTACTAATAGGCACAGACGTTGGGATGCATCTACCAACTTGACAGCTGGCGATGTTACAGCCGTCGCTGCTGCTGACACAATCACTTACAAAGCGATTGTTGAACTCAAGGCTTATGCTAAGGATAACTATATCCGAGGTATTAGAGGTGCTGGTAATCAAGAAGTATTCCACATGTTTGTAACCCCTCAGCAGATGGCTGACCTTAAACTTGATTCAGATTTCCTTGCTAACGTAAGGAATGCTGGTGTAAGAGGACCAAGTAACCAACTGTTCTCTGGCACTTCAAGCTTAATGGTAGATGGCGTGATGGTTCACGAGTTCCGTCATGTTTTCAACACAGCTAATGCAACAGCTGGAACTAGCTCTAATGCTGGTGCTGCTGGTTACAAGTGGGGCGCTGACGCTGATGTAAATGGCGCTCGTGCTCTGTTCTGTGGTGCTCAGGCCCTTGCTATGGCAGATATTGGTATGCCCGAAGTAGTTGAAGATTCATTCGACTATGAGAACCAATCTGGTATCTCCATCAGTAAGATTTTCGGCTTACGTAAGCCTAAATTCAACTCAGATTACAACGGGTCTACTGAAGACTTCGGCGTAATTTGTCTTGACACAGCTTACTAAGGGGGTTGAGAGATGGCTACATTTACTTCTGGCGCTGTTGATGGGAACAGCGCATTTAAAAACTTCCCTCAAGGAAACGTAGGTTGTCGTACTGCTGAATACACTGTTACAGCTGCTTTGGCAGGTAGTGACATTATTCAGATGTGTGACGTTTTTGCAGGTGAAACGGTTGTTGGTGTCATGTTGACCACCACTGATCTCGATACTAATGGCTCACCAGCCATTGTTCTCGATGTCGGTTATGGCGGTGCAGCAAACTCTTTGATCGATGGTTCAACTATTGGTCAAGCGGGTGGCACAGCTAGTTCATTTGCAATTGGAAATGCTACGCATGGTTCAAGCGCAAGTGCGCCTGTTAACTTTACTTCCGATGACACAATAGATGTCACCGTGGCAACTGCTCCAGGTACTGGTGCAACCTCTGGCACGGTAACGATGTACCTATTTGTTATCTAACTAAATCGCCCCCTTTTCGGAGGGGGCATCCTTTTAGGACGACGAAACTATTATGAAGATACTGAGTGATACAGATTTACGAGTAGCGACCACATGGGGCGCTGTTGTTTTATTTCCAGCAGGGGTTGAAAGAGAAATCTCTGAAGAGATTGGACTGCTTGCAATACAGATGGGCGCGAAAGAAGTCGGAAAACCAAGCGGGAAAAAAGTTGAAGTCAATATCGAAGAAAAGATAGAGACAGAAAGTAATCCGTTAATAGAGATTATGTTGGGTCTAATAGAAGAAGGTAATCCAGATAATTTTAAAGTCGATGGTACACCGAAAGCAGCCGTGGTTAACAAATTAGCAGCACGTACCGTTAAGTCGGATGATCGTGAAACAGCTTGGCAAGAAGCTTTGAATGCAGGGTGATCTATGGCAGTTACTGTAGCAAGTGTTTTATCTAGGGTAGACGCAACTTTACAAGATACGTCAAATATCCGGTGGCCTGATACCGAACTTATCTTATGGGTAAATGATGCCCAGCGCGAAATAGCGTTTATAAAACCAGATTCAACCGCTACTGTCGCAACCGTTACTTTAGTTACAGGGACTAAACAAAGCATACCCACTGGCGGTAATAGACTGCTTGATATTACCCGTAATATGTCTGCGGCAAGTGGCGGTACAGGTGGCAGGGCAATAAGATTGGTATCCCGTGAGTCTTTAGATTCGCAAAACCCGAGCTGGCATGATCCGGCAGTAACGGGTTCCGCAAAGCACACAACGGTTATCAAGCACTTTACCTACGAAGATTCTAACCCGCGAACATTTTATGTTTATCCAGGTGTAAGCGGGAACTCTTATGTAGAGCTTACTTATTCTGCTAATCCTGCAACGGTAGCAACGTCAGATAATTTAGGTGTTCCAGATATTTATGCAACCGCCGTAATGAACTATGTGTTGTATATGGCTTATATGAAAGAAGCCGAATTTGCAGAGAACTCACAGAGAGCCGGAGCGCACTATCAGTTATTTACTTCCATGCTCGCTGGTAAGGGGCAACTTGATGCAACTACTAGCCCCAATTTAGACATACGCAAATCACCTACCGCAGTAGCGACAGGATAAATATATGGCTAACACGACATATGAAAGCTTGTTACCTGAGATTATCCCAATGGTCCCAGGTTGTCCTGATTCATTAATTGAGAACTCTATAAGGTCTGCGACGATTGAGTTGTGTGAAAAAGCGGGTGTTTATAAAAAAGAACTGGATGTTATTACAACTACCGCACAGATTTATGAATATGATTTAGAACCACCTTCTGGGACTGCGGTTCATAAAATTAATTGGGTAACTCATAAAGGCATTGATCTTGAACCGATGTCCACATCGTTACTCGAAACACGAAAACCAAAATGGCGTGAAGCAGCTTATGCAGGTACGCCCGAATATTTTATAAAGGTTTCCCAAGACTTGTTCTGGTTAGTACCTGTCCCTAATGAGACTACGACATCCAGTACGTATGTGCATGTACAGTTGAAACCGACACATACTTCAACTGCATGTGACAACGAGGTTATGAATGATTACAGAGATGCAATCACAACCGGAACATTATTCAGATTACTTCGTATGCCCAGTAAAGACTGGACAGATTATGCAGGAGCGCAAGCATACGGCACGTTCTTCCTAAAAGAAGTAGAGATTGCCGAGAATAGAGCGCGTAACGCAGATACAGCCATAGCAAGGAGTGTGAAATATGGAGGAATCCATAAAGCCTATAGTCTCCCAAGAAACAAATATGGAACAAGGCGAGTGTAGCGATCCGGTTTTAGCCAATATCAGGGAACACTGGGATTGGGTTAAAGAAGGAATTATTGAAGCAGTAGCCGATTATCTCGTGGAGTTAGACGGGTTAAGGATAGAAGATATCTATGCGGCATGTGCAAATAACCAGGCGCAGCTTTGGATAACTGAAGACGGTTTTGTAATAACGACGGGTGTAACGGAGCAATATACGAATGAACGTTTACTACTTATATGGATCGCATGGGCTAGAACGAGAGGTCGTAATCTCGCGGTGGCTCACACTCCGTTTTTCGAAAAACAAGCGAAGGATGCTGGATTTTCTAAGTTACAACTTAAAACGGTTACTTCGGAAGTTGGAGAATATGTTGAAGCCAACGGTTGGGAGCGTAAAGAAACTGTGTTTACGAGGAACCTCTGATGGGTAAAGGACCAAGCAAACAAGACTATCAGCCTACCGCAGCCGAAAAAATGTCGGCATCTGTAGCAAAAGCTGAATGGGATTACTTTAAACAAAAATACGATCCTTTGTTACAGGAGATGAGAGATATCTCCAAATCAGCTGACTATGCGACTACTGCGCGTGGCCGTGCAAACGCGGATACCATGCAGAAGTTAACTAACGTAGTTAATTTACAGCTTGCGAAGAAGATAGATTCTGCTGGTGATATGTCAAAAGCAATACAGCAGCAACTCGGTGTCGCAGGGGCGCAAGCACTTGGAGCCAAGAACCAAATGAAATCCGGTGTTCTGGGAACTGCACGGGGACAACAGGCAGAAGCGAGCGCAGGTATGGCTCAGTTATCCAGAATAAAAACCTCTGAAGCGTTGTCAAGAGCGGAAGCGAAACAGGCTACAAAGATGGCAAAGATAGGTGCCGCAGNCCAGATAGGATCAACCTTGGCNTTCCAAGGTATTGAAAATATGGGTACAAANGGTACAAAACNNANNTATGGNNNANATGGNANGNNNNCACNGCAAANANGNANACAGTTAAAGGTGGTTTCTGGAGTCCGGTTGATGCTAGTGGAAACAAANTAAAAGGNNNAGGAAACCGTTTGAACTTTTCTGGGTTTTTAGGATAGGAGGTTAGTATGGCGATTGGTATTCCCTCTGGTTGGGGATCGTGGAATCCAGAAGGTGGTTGGTCACCTCCAGGTGGAGGTAANAATAGTGGNACGTTAGCACCTGTAGCTAATCCTGATAACGTGTATGCAGATATGACCAAGCAGGACTATCTGGATTACATTAAAAACTTCCGCCCGTTTGAAGATGATCTTATTAATCAAGCAAAAACTGATACAAGTCTAATTGATCAAGCAGTAGAGGATACCGCGATTGCTCAACAAAATACGGAAGCGATAGCANAACGTAATTTGGGNAGATNCGGAGCCGAACTTAACTCCTGCTGAACAGCAACAACAAAAGCGTAATCTGCAACGCGCAAACACATTGGGCGGTATCCAGGCTATTAGTGATGCGCGTCTTGCCCAGAAAGATGCAAACCAGAAGCTGTTAGGTGATTTGATCAACATCGGACAAGGTGTGAACAGGTCATCATTGAGTCAGATGGGATCAGCAGCGGCAGATGCAAGCGCTAGAAAGAGTGCTTATGACCAAGCGAAAGCGGCATCCAAACAACAAACTTATTCAACTATAGGCGGGTTAGGTGCAGCTGCAATACTCGCTTTTGCATTGTAGGTAAATAGCTATGGCTCGATCTAGATATCAATACCCTGATCTTGGACAAATAGTTCTTGGCGCTGCGGGTGGAGTAGGTGCCCTAGCTGATCGTAGGTTTGACCGTGAGCATAGAAAAGCAAAACTAGCGCTTGAGAATAAGAAGTACGATGAGAGTGTCAGGCAGTTTGATATTACGGCAGACCAAACAGACAGAGGAATGGATCAGTTAGATAGAACGGCAGATCAGAAAGATAGAGATCTTAATCGTTTAGATAAAACAGAGAACCGATTACAGAAAGCAGAGGATAGAGATCAGAAAAACTACGAGATTGCAGAACTTGGAAAAGAAGCTCAAATACAAATTGATGCCCTTAAAAGCCAACAGCTTTTAAATTCTGGGGATAATTTTAGAAGTTTTGATCCAGAATTGACCTTACAGGCACTGTCGTATGGGGATGTGCCCGTCCTTGAAGACCATATAAAAAATATGGCAAAGAAGGAGTTTGATTTTCCTGATGTCCCTAATGAGCAAATGGAGATACGACGGGATCAGGCTGAAGATGGAACAATCCGATTAACGCTACATGCTAAAGGTAAAGATGGAGAAGATCTGGTATTCACGCAAGACGGGTTGGTTGGACCAGAGGCCGCAGGAGATAAAATAGTTTCGTTCACTACGGAGCAAGGACTCAATATGTTGAACGAACACCATAGGACAGGAACGCACCGAGACTANCTTAAGGCAACAAAGAATCCACTTCTTTTAGGGTTGGCGATAGATGCAACAAATGCCGATATAGAGGCAGCACGGGAGAAGCTAATAGCAGAAGCAGAAGTAGGGGCTAAATCAAAAGCAGTTGTTAAAGGTATGGGTAAAGCTGCATATCGTCATTTTAATTCTGTAGTTGCAGATGCAAACCCAGCCGAAAGAGCTAAAATAGTTAGAGAGTTTGCGGAAGATTTCAACATAGATACAAGTGGGCTTGACGTTGAACGACCTACCGAATTGGTTGGTGGGGTTGGTGAAAAATATGTCGCAGATCGTGGAAAAGATGCCGAAATAAAAAGCGAAATACTTAAGAAGCGTAGTTTATCAATGCGAACCGTTGTTGATTCTCCTACAAAAGCTGGCGAATTAAAAATTAAAGATACTCGAATAAACAGGCTTCAAACGCAATTTGATGCAGCTAGAAAATCTGGTAATCAAACCCTAGAACGTAACTTACGTAGCGAGCTTAATACCGCTAAAAAGGACAGGAGGAAATTTGTACAGGAGACAAATCAGGGCGCATTATTAGAGTCGCAAAGTACTATCGCGGATTTAAGAGAAGAAATGAAAGGAGCCGATCCTTCATTAGCTGCAAGCTATCAAGCAGATATTGATGCAGAACAGGCAAAAATAGATGGGTTTATTCAGCAGGGGGTTCGTACTCCTGCAATGGAAACAAAAGCCTGGAAAGAACTTGAAGAAAATGTAATTTCTAAACTACAAGAATTAACACCAGAGGAAACAGATAGGTTAGTTGATGCGGGTGAAATATCAATTACGCCCGAACAACTTTCAGCCGTAAGAAAACGTTTTGAAGAAGCAGACATTAAAACGGTAGAAGAAATACCCCGTAAACTACCTCCAGAAGAGGCATTACTAGCGCGGACCATAATTAGCATGGAAGCGCAAGACCAAGATACGAGAGCCGCCGCCCGTGAACGGATGGATAATTTATGGGGCACAGGTAATCCTGGAGTTAGTTATGCAGAGCAAACTCAACGGATGACCGCAGCAGCATCTTTAGATAATGCTAGAGCATCATTAAAGAATGCTGAAACAAATCTAGTGAAAGCACGAGAAACATCACGAACAGCGCAGAATAAGAATTTGAATACAGCGGCTACTCGTGGTATCGCACATGTTACAGCTACGGAAGGTTTTTTAGCAGAATTTGAGGATGGCGAAAAAGATCTAAAGGATGCTGACCGATTTTTTTCTACTAGACTAAATACAACACTAGCAAATTTAAGAGACGAGGTAGACTCCCTAGCGCAAAGCAGATACCAAGCTACTGCGAATACACTTGTCCAAAATTGGCTTAATATTTATGCAGTAGAGGGCGGCTCATCTTTTGGGGATTGGTGGGGTAGCTTATGGACCGATGACCCTTTATCGTCAAATTTTGCCTCGTTTGAACTTGAAAATATAAGATTAAATGATGCTACGAATCCTGAAAAGCTAATAATTGTTGGCCCAGATGGGAAACAGTTAGGGACACAGTTTGATATAGCTGATCTCCCAAAGGATAAAAATTTCCGAAACTATATATTACAGACGGCCCGTCGAAATATGGGGGAGTAGGGCTAATGGCAGCTGATCCCTTACAGCGATTTTTAGAAGAAGTAAACACCAGACAACCTGCTAACCCATTCGGGGATATACCCGACCAAGGACCACTTGCAGAAACAGAGTTATCTGATATTTTCCAGGCGGGAGTACGCACGGGTGTTAGCGGCCTTGCTACTGATATAGAATATTTTAAAGCCCTTGGTAATACCTTACTCGGTGATGAGGAAGGTGCTGCACAAAATATAAGACGCGCAAGGGTCCAGGAAGACCTAACTGCTGCGGAATTACAAGGCGTTGAAAGTTTTAAGGACTTCCTCGATGAACCTACTGCTATGGGTTTTTTAAGGCAAGTCTCCAAAGGCACAGGACAGATAGCCCCGTCTGCGATCACTTCAATAGCTGGTGCAGGTGCTGGAGCATTAGTCGGTACTGGTGTACGTTACCTCGGTAGCAAAAGCGCACAAGCAACCGCCAAGCAAATACTTCAAGATTCAATAGAGCGTACCGCTAAAGGTACTGCAACCCCCGATGAGCAGAAACTCGCTGATCTTGCTTATAACAAGATGCGTCAGGATATCCGGGATCGAATTGCTGGAGGTGCCAAGATAGGTGGTATTACTGGAGCCGCTGCCGCTGAATACCCACCGTTAGCCGGAAGCAACGTATCGGAAGTAATTGACTCCGGTGAAGAATTAACGACAGACAGGGCGATGGAATCAGCGTTGTTAGCCATACCCCAGACAGTAGTAGGCGTTGGTGCCGAAGCTGCTATGTTCAGTGTTATCAAAAATATTGCAACATCCCGCGCAGCTAAAGAAGGTGGTTTCTTTTGGGAACTTGCAAAGAGCATTGGTAAAGGTGCGGGTTTAAGTGCGCCAGCGGAAGGTGCTGCTGAATTCCTACAAGAAGGTATGTCAGTTGCCTATCGATCCTCGATGGACGATGACTTTTCAAGAGAAGATGCACAACTAAGATTAGCAGAAGCAACGTTTGCGGGATTCTTTGGCGGCGGTGGACTCGGAGCCGCTGGTGGTGGTGTCGGTGGAATAATCTCTAACTCTGGTGTGATTGTAGATAAATCTAAAGACCTTCTCGCCCAGGCACAGGAATTTAAAGCAAAACGTGAAATAGATAAACAACAATACGGTGATGTCCTGGGCGGTCAAACTACGCCAGAGCCGCAAGCAGACATCAATGCACAAGTAAATGCGTTGACTGATGATAGTAGTGCAAAACATTCAGTATGGGTTGCTGGAACAGAAGCGCAATTTCTAGCAAAGACAAACGAAGTCACTCCTGTTGAGGTAGCTGGGGAGACGATGTACTCGGTGTTTATCCCTGCTCGTGGAACATTGCTATCTCGTAATAGAAATGTTGCAGAAGAAGTTCTTGCTGCCGGTGCCTCTGATGCAGCGTTATCTAAAGCCCTTAGTTACAGTGCAACAAAAAATGAGGTGACAGACGGCGATATTGTAGTTCGTGCGCTTGATAAAGACCGCAATGTAGTTTCAGAGGAACTTACTGACGAGGCAAACTTAGCTAAGGCAGAAAAAGCTGCACGTAGACTAATGCCTAAAGGCGGCAGTATTGATACGTCCTTGGATGTCAAAGGTGCATTAGAAGATAGGAATCGGAGGCTTCAAGCTGAACAAGGGCCAGTTGTTCGGTCAATGGAAGTTACAGGAGATACAGTAGCGATCCTGGACGCACAGGGTAGAGAGGTAGCACTGCCTGATTCAATGTTGCCTCCTGATGGAGAAGTATTTCAAACACCTGAGCAAGCAGAAAGGTTTTTAGAAAACTTAAAAGAAACAGACGCTATAAAAAATAACCCTGAGAGTTTGGCTATGGTTAATAGCTGGCGTGTTGGGGTCGCTCCACAAGTTACAGCTGACATTATCGATGATCGAGCACCGTTAGATGATATGGGGGAAATAAGTCAAACCGCAGATTTAGATGAAGAAGTTGATCCAAACGATGGAAGAGATCCCAGATTAGAAACGACTTATTTATATAGCGTGTTCGAACCTACAGAGAAAGTTGCAGGAAGTTCTAAAGGGTATAAAGCGAGAGAAGCTCCTGATAGGGTTTATCCAAAAACTTTTGCAAGACGACAGGCGTTTAAAAAAGCATTTGAAGATGTTGATGCTGGAATAGAGATTGATTTTGATACTCCTTTTTTTGGGAACATGTCTGATTCTTTTTTAAAGAATGCAGTAGAGTTTAAGGATAAAAACCCAGATCTTACTATTACGTGGGATATTGTATCTGCTCCTGATGGAGCGACTCGGTACGTATTAAAGCAATCAGTAACACCAGATACTGAAATGATATCTTATATGGGGAGAGGAGAACAAAAGGTAAGTATTCCTTTATCTTCTTTTTTAAGTGCTAATATTGATAGGGCAACAGATCAAAGAAGTAAATTTGTTAATCCGCGTATTAAACTTGTTGCGCCTGATGGTACAGCAACCAGCATTAACCCAAATGAGTTAACAAACGCAGGTAAACGTTTAATTGAAGTAGATACAGGAACTTTTGAAGGGGCTTCGCCTCTTACGTCGGCTAAGGCTGGTTTTAAAGCCATGCTAAGTATATTACTAGACGAAGGTTATAGCTTACTTATAGATGGCGTTAACATTATAGAAAATCCAGATGCTCTTAATTCAGATATTGTTGTATCTGTAGAAAAAGAAGTAATTAATGAAACAACGGGTGAGGTAACTCAAGAACAATACACATTAAATGATTTACTTTTTAAAGATGTAGAAAGTCAGTATTTTATAACAGAATCAACTACTAGCGATGAAGGATATATTGTTACAAAGAGAGTTGTAGCGGACCCTTTTCCATCAAAAGAAGCTGCTCAAAATTATATTGACCAGAAAAGGAGAGAAGGTGAATCAACAGCAGGGTGGAATATTGAACCTCCTCAAATTGGAGAGTTTCAGTTAGAGGGTATTTACAATTTTGAAGTTGAGTTCAATATTTCCCCCACCCGCACTGAAACAAAAACTTTTCGAAGTGAAGCAAAAGCTGAAAATTATATTAGAAATTTAGAAAAGTGGGTTAATCCAGAAGACATTACACTTACAGATAAGTCGATTATTTTTTCTGACGATAAAGTTACCGAAGAAGAAAAAGCACAACAAGTCGGTCCAAAACCTTTTATTCAAAAAACAGCGGATAGTACAGTAGATAAACCTATTTTTGCAGATGTAGGTAGTGCATTTATTACCGACCCAGATACTGGACGTAGAGGAAAGGCATGGAGTGGAGGTGAAGGGTCAGCACCTCCCGATCAACTTTCTGCACAAATGGGTGATGCTCCAGAAGCACGGGCAAGTAGTACAGTAGATAAACCTATCTTTCAAGCAGACTATCCATTAGGTAGTTTAGGAAACTTGGTTTCGTCGAAGATTATTAATTCAGTAATGCGGGTTTTGAGACTTGGCAAAGCGACTTCTATTATCGGCCTTAAAGAATTTGAGGCTCTGTCTCCAGAGGAACAAAGTGCTTTTTTTGAAAAGTTTGCTGATCGTAGGGCCGCTGAATTTACGCGCAAAGAGTTAGAGAGCCTTGCAAATGCTGAAATTAGTTTTGGAAGATATATCGGTTTTAAGGATGCTCATATAATCCTCGTTGATAACCGTTCAGATAACCAGGTTCAAAATTCCTTAGTTACTGCACATGAGTTAGGTCATGCGTTTCTCGAAGAATCAAAAGGGTTAGCGTTAGATAATAAAGCACTTAGAAAGCGTTTGGAAAAGGCTTTTAATAAAGCTCGTAACAAACCAGATGCACCGGATACCTACCAGAGAGATTTTGGGTTCGATGAGTGGTTTTCTGACCAGTTAGGTGTATGGGCATTAAGGCTTTTTAAAGAGTCAGAGAAAGGTAGAGCAACTAAAACTGTACCTAAAAATGTCGTTGAGAAATTCTTCAAGGATTTAGTACAAAAACTTTCCGATATGTACAGGGCGATGGTCCCCGCGTTAAAAAAACGTTTCAGAGATTATGACCCTGATTTTGATTCATTTATGAATGAAGTTGTAGCGCGATCCCGAGGTAGTCCAGATCTTTGGNCTTTTGGTAAAGAGACCGATGAAAAGCGTCTCAGAGCAGTTACGGCTCAGTCCCGAGGTAGCGGGGGTGTGAATACCCCTATGTTCCGAACGGAATCAGCGTTACGGAAAGCGACATGGCAGCAGAAGGCTTTGGTTAGGGAGATGACTGAAGCATCGGATAATAAAAAAGTTCAACAGGCGGCTGCTGGGTTTGGAAGATCTTTCACTGCATTTTTAAACCGCCCTAATATCAGGGCGATTGCGAGTATTATTAGTACAGAGGACGGAGTATTACGGCGAATTAGTAGTGTCATTGCTAATATGATGTATGCCCCTGCACAGGGGGAAGGTCGTGGCGCTAGTTTAGGTTTTGTAAAGGCGAAGGCAAATGCTAAGGCTTTTTATATCGCCAAGTTGTCAAAGATTTTAGGGCAAGATGCTGGATCGTGGGATAGTGAGGAGAACAAAGCGGCACTTNAGTTGGCGGCAGAGGGCGGTAAGGATTTAGAACACCCTGANNCNAACGTCGTGTCTAAAGCCAGAGANATTCGTAAGTTCCTTGANGATATGTACGATAATTATATCGCTAAAACACCAGGGACTGATATTGAGAAACGCCCATATTATTTTCCCGTAGCGTTAGATATACAGGCGTTAGCTAATGATCCAGCGTTAGCTGCTAAGTTCAAAAATCTCATAATGAGTCAAGATCCAGCCTTAGATACCGGCACGAGATTAACAGAGGAAGCTATCGATNNNGCCATCGATTATTTTATTCGCAGAGAACAATACATACAGGATGAAGCCTCTATTGAAATNGATGTNACAAATCCATTAGAGGCGTTAGAAAAAGCGAGACAACTCACCAGTAATATAAACCCCGCAGATTTAGCGGAATTTTCCCTACCACCCGCCGAAGCACTTATTAAATATATACGGCATATCACTACGCGCATGGAGTTCTTGAGAGCAACTAGAGATCCCGAGACTGGTGCTGATCTACTCCAACCCGAACTGGCAAAACTCCCCGAAGTAGATCGGAAGATGGCCGAAGCAATTATAAAACGGTACATGGGATATCGGGATAGGGATTTCACCTCTCTAGAGAAGAAATGGCTCCGCGCTGGTAGCTATGCACAAGCATTTAACTGGGTGGTTTTATTACCGCTGATAACAATCGCATCAATTACAGAGTTTGGCGGTGCGGTACTTAATTATAAAGATTTCGATGGCGTTACTGTTGGCATCAAGCAGATCATACACCAGATCCAAAACCCAGATGAGGCACGGGAGCTTGCCATCGATTTGGGATTAGTTGTTCCACGAACATTAGAAAATGTCATTATGAGTGATGCAGATCACGAATTTTTAGACCCTAAAGTACGAGAGTTTAGCTCACAGTTTTTCAGAGTTATTGGGTTAGAGAGGTTCACCGCATTTACACGGGAGTTTGCGGCACAAATGGGTATACAGTTTTTGCGTACCCATGCTGCCAACAAAACTAATAACCCTTACGCCGCAAGATATTTGAGAGATTTAGGAGTCTCAGCAGCTGATGTGACGACTGCATGGGATGATAAGACGCAAACATTTGATTTTAATTCGGAAGAAGGACAGCGAGTAAGAGCAGCGATTATCAGATTTACAGAAAGTTCAATGCTTCGACCAAATACAGCGGAACGACCTTTCTGGGCAAATGATCCAAGATTTGCGTTGGTGTGGCAGTTAAAGAGTTTCTTATATTCATTCTCCAAGACAATTGGTGGTGGAATGTTACGAGAAATGGGAGCAAGACTTAAGGAACAGGGCACCTCTATGGATAAGATAGGGGGAGTCGCACTAACNGCTGCTTTGGCAGGTGTTGCATTTATGCCACTTGCAATGATGTCGCTGGAATTAAGGGAACTAACCAAAGCAGGTATTGCAAGTGTATTACCAGGAATGGAAGCTGGTTCACGTTATTTCCGTTCTGATCGTATGGATTGGGGTCCATACATGGTTGAGATATTTGATCGAGCAGGTTTTAACGGCCCTATGTCGCTGGTAAATAGTATGATTAATGCTGATAAATGGGATAAGACACCCCTCGCTCCAGCACTCGGCCCCACTTATGAGATCTTTGAAACCGCTTTAAATAAAGGTTGGGAAACATTCCCTGATCGACTAATCCCTCTCTACGCAACGGTGTATTAAATATGAACATTTTCAGCGCGGTAATCGGACCAGTGACAAATCTCGCTGGTACATGGATGAAAAATAAACATGAACAAGGCCAAGCAAAGCATCAGGCAAAAATGCAGGTGATTCAAAATGACGCTGACTGGGAATCAAAAATGGCTGCGGCTACCGACAACAGCCTTAAAGACGAATTCTGGACAGTGGTATTGGCGTTTCCAATTTTTATGGTGGCTTATGCTGTGGCTTTTGATGATCCCGCTGTTTTGGAGCGTGTTCACGCTGGTTTCGATGCTTTGGGTGAGTTGCCCGATTATTTCCAGATGTTGCTCTTTATTTGTATCTCATCATCGTTTGGATTGAAGGGTGCAGACAAACTTATGAAGTTACGCAAATGACACCGGAAGAGTTTGATAAGTGGCGGGTTGTACCACGGCTGTTGGTACTAATGATGGCAATTGCATGTTGGGACGTTATCCATTGGTTCACCACTCTCGAACAGCCGAGTTTTGAACAGGCCGGTTTGGTTTCGGTGTGCACAGGAGCGATGACTGCCGTTTTCGGATTATTTTTGGGGCAGGGCAAAAAGGAATAATGGAATTTAAGTACTTCAAACTATCTGATTTTGACTGTCAGGAGACGGGCGAAAATG
The DNA here is from genome assembly GCA_002169105.1 of Gammaproteobacteria bacterium TMED226. Taxonomy (GTDB): domain Bacteria; phylum Pseudomonadota; class Gammaproteobacteria; order Magnimaribacterales; family D2472; genus SAR86A. Next base: position 22,572 of record NHJX01000010.1, read on the forward strand.
GAATGCAAGGTAGTTTCATTGAGGAACTAGATAAACTGAGAGAGGTTTGTGGATTTCCGTTCATTATAACCTCTGGTTTTCGTTCTCTGGAACACAGTCTGGAAAAGGTAAAATCTGCACCAGGAACGCATTGTAAAGGTTTGGCCGCAGATATTAGGGTAGCTAACGGTTCAGAGAGAATGATGATAGTGAAACATGCATTGAGTTTGGGGTTTACGGGAATAGGTGTCGCTAAGTCCTTTATTCACGTAGATAAAAGAGATTCTACACCAGTTTTATGGTGTTACTAACTACTAGCGAAACGTTAGTCAAACTAATATACTAAGCAGGATATCGGGTGCGTATATGGCTTATTCAGAAACAATAAATTTGGTAGTAGGGGATACCTTGCCAGAGTTAACCATAACTCTGAAGGATTCTAATACCGCAGCCTCTGGGCAGACATTGGATGAAAATGACTCTACCACCTGGAACCCGATTAGCCTTTCGGGAAAGACCGTGAAGCTTCGTCTTCGTGAACTAGGTACTACTACTGTCAAATCCACTTTGAGTTGTACGGTTACGAATGCATCAGGCGGGGTTGTTACTACAGATTTTCCGTCTGGAACTCTCGATACCGCTGGGACTTTTGAGGGAGAGGTTGAGATAACCACTACCTCTGGTGGAGCAAAACAAACAGTTAATGACTTGCTGAAATTCAAAGTAAGGGACGATTTTGATTAAATTAAGTGTCACTTATGTAAAACCACGCGCAACAGTTGCATATGTAAAAGCGACGGTTGCAGCGTCTAGTGTCGAGCAAAAATTCTCTGTTCAATTCCAGGACATAAACACGGTTGTTAATTATGTAAAAGCTGTCGCTGTTGACGTTGCTCTCGATCCATCTAGCCTTAACCAATGGTTTAGAGATGAAACTTTCAGTGTTACTGATAGCACTCCTGCTATTACATACCACAAAGATTTTGCACACACTATTACGTTTAGCGAGTCTTTATCTTCTGCTGTTACATTTGTAAGAAGTGCTTCTGAATCCTTTAGTGTGAGTGATTCTATCTCTGCACTTCTCACGTATATTAGAGACGCATCAGAAAGTATTAGTTTTGCAGATACAGCTAGTTGGAATTTTGGTGGAAACGATTCTGAGAGCGTAACTGTTACTGACGCTTCTACATTTTTATTTGAAAAACCAGCAGCCGATTCTTTTGCAGTTACTGATGCCTCGCCTAGTTTTGAGATTGCTTTAACCCAAGGTGCGTTAGCAGATTCGTTTACTGTTTCAGAGCAACCTAGTTTTTCTGTAGTCCTATCCCAGTTTTCAGATTCCTTTTCTGTCTCTGAAAGTATTACAGCCGGTTTGTTAGTACCTATAAATGCATCAGACGCTTTCTCTATTTCAGAGAGTGCATCAATTGCCATAGGTTTTGGTAGAAATGCTTCAGATTCTTTCTCTGTTTCAGAAAGTATTTCCGCTCAGTTAGTTATCGGGACTTCTTCTCAATTCAACAAGTCGGCATTCAATGTCGCTCAACTAAATCAATGAGGTGTTACTCATGTTTATAGAATCATTTAATCCAACAGGGCATGTCATTGTGCGTCTTAATGACGATATTGTGTATGACGGTCCCAACTTAATCACAACGGCTGGAAAGGCATTAATTGCCTCGCGGATGGTAGATGGTAATGACAGTGTAGTGAGTCATTTAGCCGCCGGATCTAATAATACGGCTGCTGCTGCTGGTGATACTGCACTCGCTTCAGAACTTGGAAGAGTTGCTTTAACTAGCTTCACTCATTCTACAAATACCTTTACCGCAGTAGCAACATTAGCTGCGGGAACTGCAACTGGAGCCGTTGTTGAATTTGGACTTTTAAATGCGAGTTCGAGTGGAACACTACTTTGTCGGACTGTGGTTTCAACCATAAATAAAGGCAGTTCGGATTCGATTACGGTCACCTGGGTTTTGACGGCTTCTTAATGACTATTAAGTTTACTAACAATGCGTCTACTACTTTATCCGCTGGTATAAACGACTCAGTAACATCAATTGGTGTAGCTGATGGTTCAGTTTTCCCTACGCTGGGTACTGGAGACATTACTTATGTGACCTTTGACGATGATACAAACACAGAGGTAGTCAAGGTCACTGCTCGTAGTGGTAATACGTTGACAGTTGTTAGAGCGCAGGATGGAACTTCGGCACGGTCTTTCAGTTCTGGAGATAAAGCAGAGTTACGGATCACAGCTGCATTAGTGAACGAAGTAATTAGTGATGCAGATTCGACAGCAACATCATTAGCACTAGCATTAGGCTAGGAGAGGATAAATGGCAAATACTTTTAAAAATGCGTTTGCGGCGAGTGTATCCCATTCGAGTTACGTCGATTTATACACTGTGCCTTCAAGCACCACTACGATAGTGTTGGGATTAACACTATGCAATAAAACAGCTAGTGCAGTAGATGTCACGGTTCAGATACAAGATACCTCTGATTCAAATAATGATTTTCAAGTATTAGATACAGTAAGCATCCCCTCCAGGACAACCCTCGAAGTCATGGCTGGTCAGAAGTATGTGCTCGAGCAGACAGACATACTCCGACTTAAAGCGGGTACAGCATCAGCCCTAGACGCTACCCTCGGCATAATGGAAATTACCTAAATGGCAATTACTAAAATAAATTCTTTAGCTATTCCACCAAATACGGTAATTGCCGCCGATATTGCTGATGGAAGTATTACAACTGCTAAGTTGGCTAACAATGCTGTCACTGCGGATAAGGCTTCTGGAATTGGTTTANCATGGGATTCGACTGTAAAAACCGCAGCCTTTACCGCAGTAGCTGGGAACGGATATTTTATCAATACTACCAGTGCTTCATTTGCAATTACATTTCCAGCTTCTGCAACTGTAGGCGAAGTAATAGAAATAATTGACGTTGCCGGAACAGCAGACACTAACGCTATCGAGTTAGACCCTAACGGATTGAAATTTAACAGCAGTGCAACTAACAAGGCATTGCATGATGAAAGAGTCGGTGCTTCGTTTGTCTATACTGGTGCTACTTACGGATGGGTAGCCGTAGCCTCTACAGAAGCCGCAGCCCCTATATTGATAGACGCACCTTACTCAGTCGCTGCATTAATCATTGCTGGCGGTGGAGGCGGTGGCGGTGCAAATGCCAATACTCCTACTGCGGGAGGCGGTGGTGCTGGAGGTATGCAAGAAGCAACATCAACCTTAACTCCTCCAACTCAATACACTGTTACGGTTGGTGCGGGGGGTTCTGGAAACGCAAGCTTTTATTCGGGAAGTGATGGAGGTGACTCTTCTTTCAATTCAACTACTTCTACAGGAGGCGGTGGAGGCTCTGGACAGGGTTATAATGTAAATGGTTACTGGGGTAGGGCTGGAGGCTCTGGAGGAGGATCTAACAGCCACCAAAACGCAGGGTCTGGTGTAAGTGGTCAAGGTAATGCTGGAGCGCAAGGAAGCGCAAGTGGAAATAAGGCTGGTGGAGGCGGCGGAAAAGCAGCAGCCGGAACGTCAGGTGCTGAAGGAAGTACAAGTGGCAGCGGAGGTGCTGGATCTGGCGCATGGTCAGCTTGGGCAACAGCTACATCAACTGGTGTGGGTGGGTATTATGCCGGAGGCGGAGGTGGCGGAGGGTATTCCGTAGCCAACGGGTCTGGAGGTTTAGGAGGTGGCGGTCGTGGGGGCTATTACTCTGATGCTGTCGCTNGAACTGCTAACACTGGTGGAGGTGGCGGTGGTGGTGGTAGAAACAGATATAGTTCTGCCGACAACGGAGCAAACGGAGGCTCTGGCCTAGTTATTCTTCGTTATGCNGGNGCACAAAGAGGNNNNGGCGGGACAGTNGTTACNACAGGTGGATACACTTATCACACATTTACTTCTAGNGGAACATTTACGGCTTAATTATGGGAACTTACGCACACGTACAAGATGGCGCAGTATTAGATTTTATTGTTGCCGACGAAGCTCATATAACTGAAAGACCAACTCCTACAGTCGGAGAGTGGATAGCTGTCCCAGATGGCCAATCAGCATTTATTGGCGGCAGCTACGACAAAGAAGCAAATACATTTTCTGAACCCACATACTGGGAACCTCCGCCAAAACCTGATGATGGAAAAAATTACGAATGGGATAATGTTTATAACGTATGGAAGGAGGTTGCCTAATGCCTTTTATCGGACAAGCTCCAGCCTCTGAGGTACTTGACGGAAGTATCACTTCAAGCAAGTTAGCCAGCGATTCTGTCACTACTGCTAAAATATCTAGCGATGCTGTCACTACTGCTAAAATATCTAGCGACGCTGTATCTCAAGCGTCCGTTGCCGATGAAGCAGTTGATGAAGCCAGAATTCAAATTAGCAACGCTGGCACAAACGGACAGTTTCTTAGCAAGCAGTCTGGNAATACAGGAGGTCTTACNTGGGCGACAGTTTCAACNACNCCATCNGCAGGTGAAATAATTGAGACNCTCACAGGTCAATGCGATGGAAGGCAAGTAGCNGTCGGCTCTGGCACATACACGTTGACTGATGTAACCGCACAGCAAATTTTAACGACTTCACATGCGGATATTACCGGAAGCTCTATTTCATACACACCACCTACCGGAACGAAATATCTGCTTTATAGATTTGGGTTTAAGTACGACTCAACCGAGCTTGTGGGTCTGGGTCATTTNAGAATTCAAATTGACGGCAGCACCGTAGAGCCTTCGCAGAAAAGTTTTGCTGGCGGTAACGCTTGGGAAGCGAGTGCTGGAGAAATGTANGCTGTNATGGANTATGTTTTTAATTTGAATGTCGGATCAACTGATACNTCNGAAGGTGAATACAACGGATGGACAGGNGCAAAAACAATAAAAGTCACTGGACGANATTACACGGACACACAGGGCGGTAGATGTCACATGAATACTTATTGGGATGGAGGCGGTGCTAGTGGAGTCAATGCAGCCCCGATAAAACCAATGCTATATATTCAAGCGATAGCGTAGGAGAACTAAATGCCTTTNATTGGAAAACANCCAGCNCANGGNAANAGNNCGCTTTTAGANAGCATNACNACNTCAGCNACAGCNACGTATNCNCTCCAAAAGAGCAGTNCTACCTTTACTGCGGCTAGTGCTGAATCGCTAATTGTTTCNCTCAACGGAGTTATCCAAGCACCAATTAATGCCTANACTTTAGCCAGCAACAACACTCAAATTGTCTTTGCAAGTGCGCTAACAAGTAACGATGTNATNGANTTTATNATTNNNGTNTCAGACGCTGCTTTGCCNATTGGAACNCCNTCNGATTCAACCGTNACATCTGCGAAGCTTGTGGACGATAGTGTCACAGTTGATAAGTTGGCTGCGGGTACACTTAAAACACCGTCATCTTATAGTATTGCAATTGGAACCAATGCACTTATTGATGGCAGTCTTTCAGGTAGCTATAACGTGGCTGTCGGAGTCAGTTCGTTAAAAGAAAATGAAAATGGGGCGTACAACTGTGCGCTGGGAGCTAGTACGTTAAAAGCGCAGACCTCAGCATCTTACAACACCGCAGCGGGCTATGCTGCGGGGGCAGCAATATCAACAGGGGGTTACAATTGTCTCTACGGCTACCTTTCTGGCAACGATTTAACTGATGGGGTGTCGAACAATCTTATAGGTGCGTTTTCGGCTGAAGCGGCAACTTCGGCAAGTTACACTAATGCTCACGGCTATGCAGCGTTATATAAATTAACCACAGGGAATCACAATTCTGCATTTGGACAACAGTCCTTGCATGAAAACACTACAGGACATTCTAATTCGGGATTTGGAAATTACAGTTTGTATGGTAACACAGAAGGATTTTTAGGAACGGCAGTCGGTTATGCTGCTTTGTATGGTAATACCGAGGGTGATTACAATACGGCGGTAGGAGTCCAAGCGGGCTATACCAATAGCACAGGGTATAACCAAGTTTTCCTCGGAGGCTATGCGGGATATGGTGCTACTACGGGAAATTCAAATACTTGTGTAGGGTATACAGCAGGTTATGGACTTACTACTGGGGATAATAACATAATTATAGGATCAAGTGCTGGCAGAGCAGCTTCACCCACAGGAAATATAACAACAGAAGATAATCTTCTATGTTTAGGTAATAATAGTATAACTGCAATAAAAGGTGCAGTAGCATACACTAACGCATCAGATGAAAGAGATAAAGCAGATATTACTAATTTTACACATGGTTTGT
>NHJX01000011.1 GCA_002169105.1 Gammaproteobacteria bacterium TMED226
TAAAGCGTAGTTGTCGTTATTTGCAACTAAATTTTTTGTAGTATGTTTTACAAGAATTACCACAATCTTGGCATGCGCTTCGGAGTCCAGTAGAAACGTCGAACCCTATTCGCCCCCATAAGGATAAGAATTATACAGTATTACTTAAATTTTTTTGAAGGATGAGAATTATTTTTGGCATTCTTCAAAATTCTACCCTGATCTCTTTCCCAGTCCCTTTTTTTAATATCTTGTCTCTGATCACGTACTTTCTTTCCTTTGCCAGTAGCAATATCACATTTGATATAATTTTCTTTCCAATACATCGATGTCATAATTATTGTTAGATTTTTTTCATTTTTTAATTTTTGTAGTTCTGATATTTCTCTTTTTTTTAAAAGCAGCTTTCTTGTTCTTAAAGGATCTACATCAAAGTCTTTTAGAGATCCTGGAGGGTCAATTTTTATTCCAAATAACCACGCTTCATCTTTTTTAAAAGTAACGTAGCTGTTTTTAACATCTATCTTGCCGTTTCTAAGAGATTTAACTTCCCAGCCCTCTAAAACAATTCCAGCCTGAAAGGAATCTCCTAGAACGTAGTTCCTTGAAGCTGTTTTATTCTTTACAATTAATGCAGGTTTATCTTTCGACATGCTTTATTATGTATTTTGACAAACTAAGTGCAATATTTTTAGAAAAAAAATTGAATATAACTAATATAAAATCAACATACGGCTACATAGGATTTCTTCCTTTTGCTTTTTTTTCACTATTACCTTGGATAATTGGTGGGGAAGTAAGTAAAACTTTTATTATTTTTCAATTGGCATATGGTTCAATAATTATCACTTTTTTAGGTGGGTTTGCATGGGGTTGGAGAGACAATCAAAAAAATCAAAAATTAAACCTATCTATTGGTATAGGTTTTAGTTTGCTTGGATGCTTAGTCTTATTACTTACATTCTTAAATTTAATTTTAATATCCTTAATCACTGCTTTAATAGGTTTTTATTGTTTCTATATTTTTGAAAAATCAACTGAAGATTTTGAAAAGAAAGATATCGACTATAAAAAGTTTAGAAGAATGTTAACTCTGTTGGTTTGCATAAGCTTCTTAATATCTATATCTTATTGGATAAACCCATACAGCAACCCTTATTTATAAAAATTATGGAAAAGAATCTTAAATCTCACGGAACTTGGATAGGAAAATGGACTTTTGTACTTGCAGCTACTGGCTCTGCTGTTGGGCTAGGTAATATATGGGGATTTCCATATAAAGCAGGAGATGAAGGAGGGGGAGCCTTTGTTCTTATATATTTTTTATGTATTCTTCTTATCGGACTGCCAATCATGGTTAGTGAAATTTTAATTGGAAGAAGATCAGGAACCAGTCCCATTAATGCTATGAAAATAGCTGCAATTGACTCAAATAGATCACCCGCTTGGCAATTAGTTGGATGGACTGGAATCATTGCTGGAGTATTAATACTTTCTTTTTATAGTGTAATAGCTGGCCTTTGTTTAAATTATATTTTTATATCTGCAGCCTCATCAGGCGTCATAGAAGCACAAACTCAATTTGAAAATGCAACTCAATCATGGCAAGGGTTATTATTTTGGCATTCAGTATTTATGATTCTGACTCTCTTAGTTGTTTCTGCTGGAATTAAGAATGGCATTGAAAGAATGGTCAAAATTTTAATGCCTATGCTTGGATTTTTATTAGTATTTATGGTTATGTATGCAATGCTAAATGGTGCTTTTAACAAAGCGCTATCATTTTTATTTTCACCAGATTTCTCAAAAGTTAACACTGATACATTTTTAAGCGCTCTAGGACAAGCCTTTTTCAGCTTAAGTCTTGGTATGGGCTCAATAATGGCTTATGGTGCGTACATGCCAAAAAAGCAAGATATTGGCTCAACTTCTGTGAGTGTTGCTTCTTTGGATACATTAGTCGCAATATTAGCAGGCCTTGCAATATTCCCAATTTTATTTAGTTTTTATGATGGGTTTAGTATTGATGAAACACTTGTTCAACTTAAAGAGAATGGACTCGGTCCTGGGATAGTCTTTGTATCTTTAGCATCGGCTTTTAATGATATGCAATATGGACAATTCATTGGACCCATATTTTTTATATTATTGTCAGTTGCTGCATTAAGTTCTTCGATATCTATTCTAGAGCCTGGAGTTGCATTTTTATCAGAAGAAAGAATTTTATCAAGAAAGAAATCTGCAATCGTGATCTCTGCCTTATCATGGATTATAGGCATAGGATCAGTTCTAAGCTTTAATCTTTGGTCCAACGTAAAAATAATTGGAGATAAAAACTTTCTAGATTCAATGGATCTTATAGCCGTACAGAATTTACAACCCCTTGGAGGAATGTTGATTGCAATATTTATTGGTTGGTTTATGAAAGAATCTCTAATTAAGGACGAGTTAGGAAGTATCAATCCAATAGTATATAAAATATGGAGATTTTTTATTAAGCTTGTAGCGCCTATTGGAGTAGGGTGTATCTTAATATCTCAACTATTTTAAAGTGAAAAGAGATTTTTCGATGGTGAGACTCATTACAAGAAGTAGTGATGTGATTTATTCTGAAATTGCTAATTTTGAGAATTATGTAAATTTTATTCCTAGCTGCTCATCAGCACAACTCATTGAGAAGAATGATGATTTTGAAATTGGCAAACTTGAATTTAATTTCTTGATAAGAAATTATTCTATTAAATCTAAAAATTTTTTGTCAGAGAACTGCATAGTAATTGAACAGATTGAAGGCCCTTTTGAATATTTTAAAGGGAAGTGGATTGTTGAAGAAGTGGGGATTGAATCGTCTGAAGTTAAATTTCATGCTGAATTTAAGCTTCCGTTTTTACTAGATAATTTACTACCAGATCAAGTAATAGAAACGTTTTGTGATAAAGCTATTAAGGGATTTATTGATGGGTTAGATAATAAAAAAGAAATTTAATTTTCTTCTTCTATATTTTCTACTATCCAGCTATCTACAAGCTCTTTTTCATTAAATAATATTGATAATTTACTTTCTGCTAGAAACTCTGTGCCAACCTTAATTGAGTAATAATAATCCCATCTATTTGGATGAAATGGATCTTTTACTAAAGCAGTACCAAAAATAAATTGGACTTGTTCTTTTGATAGGCCCTGAGTCAATTTTTCAATATCATCTTCTTCAAAAATATTACCTTGAAGAATAGGTACCTTGTAAGGAGTAAAAGATGCGCATGAAGCAAATGCAAGAAAAACAAAACATGAAAAAAATGTTTTAAGTAATTTTGAGTATCTTATTATTTTCATATTTAAACCAATTATACTTTGTATAGTATTTTATGTCGCTAAACATTAGCATCATTATTTAAAAGCTGTAATATAATAATCATATGAACAATCAAAATAAAGAATTAAAAAAAGCTGGTCTCAAAGCAACCTTGCCTAGAATTAAAATAATGGAGATTTTAGCATCTACCGCTCTTCAAGAAGAAGCTCACTTTAGCGCAGAAGATATTTATAAAGAGTTGTTAAAGAATGGAGAAAATATTGGTCTTGCTTCTGTATATAGAGTTTTGACTCAATTCGAATCTGCTGGGATGGTAAAAAAGCATCATTTTGAAGGAAGTCACGCTGTTTATGAGGTTATAGAAGAGAATCATGAGCATATGGTAGACGTTGAAACAGGTAAAGTTCTAGAGTTTCAAGATTCCGAATTAATACAAAGGCTTAATAAGATTGCTAATGATTCTGGCTATCAGCTAGTAGATCACAATCTTGTTCTTCATGTAAAAAAGAAATAACAATAATAAAATTCACTCTTGAACTAAAAACATAAATCCTTATATATGCATTAGGGATTTAAATATGACAAATAAAGATAAATCAATTAATGGTGATAATAGTGCTATTTCTGATGAACCACTTAATGGTAATCAGGAAGATTCAGTGCATGAAAGCAAATCAGAGTCAGATGAAATTGAATCATTAACTTACGAAGAGCTTCTTGATAAAAAAGAGGAGCTAGAGAATCTGTTATTGAGATCAAATGCTGATCTAGACAACGCTTTTAAAAGAACATTGGTCGAAGTGGAAAAAGCACATAAATATGGTATTGAAAAATTACTTTTAGAGCTTTTGCCTATCATTGATAGTTTAGAAAGCGCCTTAAGTAATTTGTCTAAAGAAGCAACTAAAGATGATAAAGAGGGAATTGAATTAACATTAAAATCTTTTGAATCTACTCTTGATAAATTTGGGATGGCACCTATTTATCCTGATAATGAACAATTTAATCCAGAAAAACATGAAGCAGTATCGATGGAAAAAAGTAAGAATAAAAAAGATGGGTATGTTGGAAGTATATTCCAAAGGGGTTGGGAGCTCCATTCTAGGGTTTTAAGACCAGCTAGAGTTACAGTTATTAAAAATTAGAGGAAACAATATGTCAAAAATAATAGGAATTGATCTCGGAACTACCAACAGTTGTGTTGCTGTAGTTGAAGGGCAACAACAAAAAGTAATTGAGAATGCTGAGGGCGCGAGAACAACTCCTTCAGTGATTGCATATACAGAGAATGATGAAGTTTTGGTCGGGCTACCAGCAAAGAGACAAGCAGTCACCAATCCAGAGAATACACTTTATGCAATAAAAAGATTGATTGGAAGAACATTTGATGATGAGGTTGTAAGCAAAGATGCTGATATGGTCCCATATAAGATTATTAAAGCTGATAATGGGGATGCTTGGGTTGAAGCTTCGAATAAAAAATTAGCACCTCCTCAAGTAGCTGCTGAAGTCCTTAAGAAAATGAAAAAAACTGCCGAAGACTATTTAGGTCATGAAGTCAAAGAGGCAGTGATAACTGTTCCAGCATATTTTAATGATTCACAAAGACAAGCTACGAAAGATGCTGGGAAGATAGCAGGTCTTGATGTTAAAAGAATTATTAATGAGCCGACTGCTGCAGCTCTTGCATATGGTTTAGATAAGAATAAGGGAGATTCAACTGTAGCTGTTTATGACCTTGGCGGCGGTACTTTTGATATTTCAATTATTGAGATATCAGATGTTGATGGAGAGCATCAGTTTGAGGTTCTATCAACAAATGGAGACACATTTTTAGGTGGAGAAGATTTTGATTTGAGATTGATTGATTATTTTGTTGATAAATTTAAAGAAGAATCTGGCTTTGATCTTAAAAGTGATCCTTTAGCATTACAAAGATTAAAAGAAGCAGCTGAAAAAGCTAAAATTGAACTATCATCTGCAGAACAAACAGAGGTTAATCTTCCATATATAACAGCAGATAGTTCAGGCCCAAAACATTTTGTCCACAAAATAACAAGAGCTAAGCTTGAATCCCTTGTCGAAGATCTAGTAGATAAGAGTTTAGAACCTTTAAAACTAGCTTTAAAAGATGCAAAGATTGCAAAAACCGATATTAACGAGATACTTCTAGTTGGAGGTCAAACAAGAATGCCTCTTGTTCAAAAGAAGGTTGCAGAATTTTTTGGAAAAGATCCAAAAAAAGATTTAAATCCTGATGAAGCTGTTGCAGTAGGAGCGGCTATTCAAGGTTCTGTTTTATCAGGAGATACAACAGATGTGTTGTTACTAGATGTTACTCCACTTACACTAGGTATTGAAACAATGGGAGGGGTAGCAACTCCTTTAATTGAAAAGAATACAACAATACCAACTCAAAAATCACAGGTTTTTTCTACTGCTGAAGATAATCAACCAATGGTTACAGTTCATGTTATTCAAGGAGAAAGAACTCAAGCTGCACAAAACAAATCTCTGGGCCAATTTAACCTTGGTGATATTCCACCTGCTGCAAGAGGAATGCCTCAAATTGAGGTCTCATTCGATCTTGATGCAAATGGTATTCTTAATGTTTCAGCTAAAGACAAGAATACTGGTAAAGANCAATCTATTATTATAAAAGCATCAAGTGGNNTATCAGATGAAGATATNGAAAAAATGGTTAAAGATGCAGAAGCAAATGCTGAAGATGATAAAAAGTTTGCAGAACTTGTAAAAACTAAAAATAATGCAGATATGTTAGTCCATGCCACAAGAAAAACTATTGATGAATCTGANAACAAGCTCAGCGATGATGAAAAGAAACAAGTTGAAGAAGCANTTATTTCTCTTGAGGAAGCAATAGCATCAGATAATGTTGAGTCNATTGAATCTTCTACAAAGAGTTTAAACGATGTGTTGACACCATTAACTCAGAAGTTGTACAAACAGGAATCNACGGAAGNTGATNCCGAATCAGACTCTGAAANTCAGGATTCATCAGAAAATACTGTNGATGCAGAATTTGAAGAAGTAGTAGAAGAAGATAAAGAAGAAGAAAAATAAATTATTNCTATGTCGAAGAGAGACTATTATGAAACTCTTGGAGTCTCTCGAGATGCTTCAGCAAACGAGCTAAAAAAGGCCTTCAAAAAGAAGGCCATGAAATATCATCCTGATAGAAACCCTGATAATCCAGAAGCATCAGAAAAATTTAAAGAAGCCGCAGAAGCTTATGAAATTTTATCAGATGCTGAGAAAAAATCTGCTTACGATCAATTCGGACATTCTGGTGTAGAGGGCATGGGTGGAGGCCCAAACTTTAACGACATTAATATCAATGATATTTTTGGGGATATTTTTGGAGATGTTTTTGGTACTCGCTCGCAATCAAGAAGGCAAAGGAGAGGTTCTGACCTTCAATATAATATGGAATTAAGTCTTAAAGAAGCAGTTTTAGGAACTCGAAAAAAGATTAAAATACCATCTCATACTCAATGTGTTGATTGCGATGGCTCTGGAGCAGAGAGAGGAACTTCACCAAGTCAGTGCTCCAATTGTAACGGTATGGGTCAAGTCAGGATGCAACAAGGCTTTTTTTCTGTTCAACAAACCTGTTCTGTATGTTCAGGTAGCGGTCAAGTTATAAAGGAAAGATGTAAAAGTTGCAGAGGTGTTGGAGCTGTCAAGGAAAATAAGACACTTTCAGTTACGATACCTGCTGGTGTCGATAATGGTGATAAAGTCAGACTATCAGGAGAGGGTGAATGGATGAAAGATTTCCAGCCTGGAGATCTCTATGTAGCTATTAGAGTAATTAACAATCCATTATTTAATAGAGATGGAAGACATTTATATATCGATGCACCAATTCCATTTGAAATATCAATAGTGGGCGGGTCTGTAAAAATACCTACTCTTGAAAATACGATATCTCTAAAAATACCACCTAACACCCAAAGTGGAAAAGTTTTTAAAATAAAAGGCAAAGGCGCCGCAATGGTAAGAGATAGAAGAAGAGGTGATATTTTATGCAGAGTAACTGTTGAAACTCCATCAAATCTCGATAAACAACAAATAAAATTACTAAATGAATTTAACAAATCTTTGAATCAGTCAAAGAACTTTCCAGGAACTGATACATTTTTGAAAGCAATTTCAAAGATAAAAGACTGATGCATAAAGTTTATCTGAATGGTTCATCTGGAAAGATGGGACAATCAGTAATTAAATTAATAACTGAGAGCAGTAATTTTATTAACATTGAAGATAGTATCTCTGCCGCAGATATTGTAATTGATTTTTCTCATCCGAGTTCTACATCTAAAATATTAGAACAATGCATAGATAACAAGAAACCTATAGTAATTGGAACCACAGGGTTTAAGATTGAACAGATAGATAAAATACATAATGCTTCCAATATAATACCTGTATTGTTAGCTGCTAATATGAGCATAGGTGTGAATAATCTAAAAGAATCGGTTAAATTATTTTTAGATAAAAATTTAGAAGATTTACACTGCCTAATTGAAGAAAGCCATCATACAGAGAAGAAAGATAAACCATCAGGAACAGCAATTGAATTAAATCATTTCGTAGAAGCAGCTGACAGAAATCAAAAAATAAAGTCCATAGAGACCATCTCTAATAGAGCAAAAAATGTTTTTGGAATTCATAAGATATTATTTTATAACAATACAAAAGAAATTTTTTTCAAGCATGAAGCATTATCTAGAAAGTGTTTTGCTCAGGGTGCTTTAGTTTCTGCACAGGCTATTAGTAACTATAAACCTGGTATTTATAAATTTAGCGATATCTTAAATTGATCTAAATCTTTTAAAACGAAGATTTTTTCTATAGAATAACCAAACTTTTAACACGAAGATTCATTATTTTTTAAAGTTGGGGTGCTTGTTAAAAAAGTCAACTTTATTATGAATTGGAGAATAACCCCAAAGGAGAATTAAATTGAGCATAGTATCAATAAAAGACCTGCTTCAAGCAGGCGTTCATTTCGGTCATCAACAAAGGTTTTGGAATCCAAAGATGGATCATTTCATATTTGATACGAGGAAACAAATAAGCATTATCAATCTAGAGCTTACTCAAGAACATCTCAGCGCTGCGGCATCAAAAGTTGAAGATATTTGCTCAAAAGGAAATAAGATATTGTTTGTAGGTACTAAAAGATCGGCAAGCAAGACTATTAGAGAAGAAGCGTCACAAATAGGATTGCCTTTTGTTGACAAAAGATGGCTTGGAGGAACATTAACAAATTGGAAAACTATTAGAGGATCAATTAGACGTCTCCTAGACATAGAAGAAATGATTTCTTCAGGCAGGATTGAAAAACTTATTAAAAAAGAAGCAGTTGAGATTCAAAAAGAATATGCAAAGTTGCAGGCAAGTGTTGGTGGAATAAAAGAGATGAAAGGGTTGCCAGATGCTATTTTTGTTATTGACGTTAAGTATGAAAAAATTGCTGTATTAGAAGCAAAAAAGATGGGCATTCCTGTAATTGCATTAGTAGATACAAATTCAGATCCAGATGGAATCGATGTCATTATTCCAGCAAATGACGATGCCATAAGATCAATTAGACTAATTACAAAGGTTATAGCTGATGCTTGCGCAAGAGGTATTGAATCTTCAAAAGGTTTTTCTCCTAAGTCGGATTCTCCAGTTATTCAGACTGTTAAGAAAGATGACAATATTGATATCGAAAAAAAATCAAATGTTGAAGAGGTCTCTGAAAATAAAGACTCAAAAAAAATTGTAGAACCGGAAGAAGGTGCTAAAGATTTAGAAATGAAAATTAATGAAACAACAAACAATGATGAAGATTTGCTAAGTAATAGTCAAAATGAACAAAAAGATGTTGAAGAAGATTCAGATTCTGAAAAAAAAGAGGAAGAATAAAATTGGAAATTAAAGCAGTACAAGTAAAAGAGTTAAGAGAAATGACAGGTGTCGCTATGATGGATTGTAAAAAAGCTCTTATTGAATGCGAAGGTGATATTGAGAAAGCTCTTGATTTACTTCGATCTAATAGCAATCTTAAGGCTGAAAAGAAATCATCACGTGTAGCTGCTGATGGAATCATTGTTTCAGCTTTAAGTGATAATTACGCAACTATGGTAGAAATCAATTCTGAGACAGATTTTGCTGCGAAAGATGCCAATTTTTTATCATTTGGTCAAAAAGTTAAAGATTATATATCTAAAAATAAAATAACTGACGTTTCATACTTCAATGAATCAGAAATTGAAGAAGATAGAAAGTCTCTAATTCAAACTATTGGTGAGAATATACAACTTAGAAGAATTAAAACCATCGAATATAATGCAGATACAAATGTTGGCGTCTATCTTCACTTTGATTCAAAACTAGCAGGAATTGTAACAATCAAAGGAGGTAATGAGGTTACAGCTAAAAATATAGCAATGCATGTTGCGGCATTTGATCCATTATGTCTTTCAGAAGAAAATATTGATAAAGATGTGCTCGATAGAGAAAAGGCTATCTATGAGAATCAGGCTAAAGAGTCTGGCAAACCACAAGAGATTATGGATAAGATGGTTGAAGGAAAAGTTAAAAGATTTTTGTCTGAAGTTTCTTTATTATCACAAAATTTTGTAAAAGATTCTGAGATAACAGTTCAAGAATATCTTTCTAAAGATAATGCAAGTATTGTATCTTTTGCAAGATTAAAAGTTGGAGAGGGAATAGAGGTAGAAGTTAAAGACTTTGCAGAAGAGGTTGCTGAACAATTAAAATAAATTATGTCTGAATTAGAGCACAAAAGGATTCTTGTTAAATTTAGCGGAGAATCTGTTGCTGGAGATGATAAGCATGGTATCGATCCAAAAATACTTAATGATATGGCAGAGTCTGTTAAAGCTTGCAAAGATATTGGAGCTGAAATAGGTATTGTCATAGGTGGTGGGAATCTATTTAGAGGTGAAAAACTAAATAAAGCTGGGATGGATAGAGTAGCTGGAGACCATATGGGAATGTTGGCAACAGTAATGAATGGAATCGCATTAAGAGATGCGTTAGAAAGAGCTGGTATTAAAACACGAGTAATGTCTGCAATTTCAATGTCTGGTATTGTTGAACATTACGATAGAAGGCTAGCTATTCAACTCTTAAGTGATGGTTATGTGGTTATTTTCACTGCAGGAACAGGAAACCCATTCTTTACTACTGATTCAGCTGGATGTTTAAGGGCTATTGAAACCCAATCCGATCTTATGTTAAAAGCGACACGAGTTGACGGAGTTTATGACTCAGATCCTGAATTAAACAAGGATGCAAAATTTTTTGATACACTTAAATTTGATGAAGCTATTTCAAAAAATTTAAAAGTCATGGATGCAACAGCTTTAACTTTAGCAAGAGACCATGGTTTACCAATAAATGTTTTCAACTTGAGCAAAACTAATGCCTTAAAAGATATTATTTGCGGCAAGAAAATAGGTACACTAATAAATTAATATGGAAAGTTTAATTAAAGAGGTTTCAGATAAGATGGATAAATCAGTATCCGCCCTTAAAAATGCATTTAATAAGATTAGAACCGGTAGAGCGAACCCTTCATTACTAGATGGTATAAAAGTAGACTACTATGGTAACTTAACACCAATTAATCAAACTTCTAATATAAGTGTTGAAGATGGAAGATCTTTAATCATATCTCCTTGGGATAAAAATCTAATACCTGAAATTGAGAAAGCTATTTTAAGTTCAGACCTTGGTCTTAACCCTAGCACGAGTTCAGATTTAATAAGATTGACGATGCCATCTTTAACTGAAGAAACAAGACAGGACTATATAAAACAGGCTAGATCAGAAGCAGAGAATTCAAGAGTATCAATTAGGAATATTAGAAGAGATGCAAATCAATCAGCAAAAGATAGTCAACTGGCCTCTGAAATATCCGAAGATGATTTAAGAAGAATCGAAGATGTTATTCAAAAAGAAACTGATAAGTTTATATCAGTTGTTGACTCAGACTTAAAAAATAAAGAATCAGATTTATTAGAAATCTAGAGCGTCATAATGGCTAATAGCCCAAACAAAAAAAATAATTATCCAAACAATATTGGAATAATTATGGATGGTAATGGAAGATGGGCTTTCAAGAATTCATTTAAAGTGAGTGAAGGTCATAAAAAAGGGGTTGACATTGTAAGGGGTATTGTTGAAGAATCAGTAAAACAAAAGATAAATTCATTAACTTTATATGCATTTAGTTCTGAAAACTGGAAAAGACCAAAAGCAGAGATCAATTCCATAAAGAAGCTTGTTATAAACGCTATTAACGATCAAGTACCTGAACTTAAAAAGCAGAAAGTTAAGTTAAAATTTTTTGGTCATTTGGATGATTTTGGAAAAAAAATTCAAGATAAGATATCTTTTGCTGAAAAAGAGACATGTACAACAGATAGCCAGTTAAACCTAAATGTTGCATTAGGGTATGGAGGACAGCAAGATATTATTGATATTGTTAAAAGTGTTTCGAAAGAAGTTGCTTCTGAAAGATTAAATATAGAAGACATTGATGGAAAGATCATTAATGAGTATTCTTCTGTTCCAGTTGATGAGATTGATTTGTTAATAAGAACAGGGGGAGATAAAAGAGTTAGTAACTTTCTTTTATACCAGATTGCATATGCTGAAATAATGTTTGTCGATAAATTTTGGCCAGATTTTACAAGAGATGATTTTAGTAGTTGTTTAAATAATTTTAAAAAAGTGAGCAGAAGGTTTGGAAAAAGAATATAACAAAAATCTTCTAAAAAGATTAACTACAGCTGTAGCATTAACAGTGCCAATTATTTTAATAATATTTGTTCAGAATTTTTGGGTCTTTTTTTTAACATTAACCCTAATATGCTCATTTGGATATTATGAGTGGATTAAAAATAAATTTAGACATCCAATATTATGGGGATTTAATCTAATTTTTGGCTATTTTTGGTTATGGATCATAGTTATTGTTGGAGCATTTTCGTTAAATATCTTAAATGATATGAATAACCTTATTTCTCCTTCAATTTATCTTTTATTTTTGATAATTATATTTAATACCGCAATATTTGATACTTTTGCTTACATTGCTGGTTCAAATATTGGTAAGACTCCTATAACTCCAAATATAAGTCCTAACAAAACATGGGAAGGTTTATTTGGTGGGCTTATGGCAAATATATTTTATGCCATAATTATTTGTAATTTTTTCGACTTAAGTTATTGGCTAGCCCCAATTTTTATTTTTGGTGGACTATTGGCTTTTATTGGCGATCTCATAATAAGTTTTCATAAAAGAGAAAAATCTTTAAAGGATACAGGTAGTATATTGCCTGGACATGGTGGGATTTTAGATAGACTAGATTCTCATCTGGTAGCAACTCCAATAACAATCTTAATAACATTATTTGCAATATGAAGAATATTTTATTACTAGGCGCTACTGGAAGTATTGGAAAAAGTGTTCTTAGTGTAATTGAACAAAACGACCAAAAGCTTAATCTATTTGGAATTTCTTTTAATAAAAATATATTAAGGGGTAGAGAAATAATTGAAAAATTTCATCCATCATTCGCGCACATAGAAAATTTAGATCTTTACAAAGAAAACATAAGCTCAGAAGACTGCTCCTACCTTAATAATTTGTCAGAACTTGAAGATTTAATAAACCATCAAGATGTTGACATTATTGTTTGTGCAATTTCTGGTTTTGCAGGTTTAAAAGCCACTTATATCGCAGCAAGTTCAGGTAAAAAGATATTATTGGCAAATAAAGAAAGTATAGTTTCTGGGGGCGATTTAATAATCCCTCTAGCAAAAGAAAATAATTCAGAAATTATACCCATTGATAGTGAGCATAATGCAATTTTTCAATGTTTATCAGGCGAAAAGGGAGTAGAAGATGTTCAAAAAATATCAATAACTGCTTCTGGAGGACCTTTTTTAAATACTTCAATTTCTGATTTAAAAGATGTTACTGTTAAAGAGGCCCTAAATCATCCAAATTGGAAAATGGGCAATAAAGTCTCCATTGATTCAGCTACTTTAGTAAACAAGTGTTTAGAATTGATTGAAGCAAAATATTTATTTGATCTTGATGAGAGTTATTTTGATCTAGTTGTTCACCCTCAAAGCATTATCCATTCAATAGTAACTTATATAGACGGATCAAGTATTTGTCAGATGAGCTCTCCTGATATGAGGGTACCAATTGCCCATGCTCTATCTAATGAGAATAGACTGCCAATTAATTTTCATGCTCTTAACTTTACCTCTTTGAATTTATCATTTCAGGAATTTCCATCCGATAGAATGAAAATTCAAAATATCGCACGTGAGGTATGCAACAAAGGAAGTAATCTTGGGTCTGTATTTAATGCAGCTAATGAAATCGCAGTTGAAAGCTTTATAAATGGTGAAATAAATTTTAATAATATTTATGAAGTGATATACAGAACTTTTGATGGAAATAATGTGTCTAAAGAATTGTCTTTAGATTCAATTAACGATATTGATATGCAGACACGCATTGAAGCAAAGAAGGTGGTAAAATCCATCACTTAAACAAATACATATGACTACAATTTTATATATAGCATCATTTTTAGCTCTTTTAGGGGTCTTAGTAACGATTCATGAATTTGGGCATTTTATTGTTGCAAGAATGTGCAGAGTGCATGTTCAAAGATTCTCTATCGGTATGGGCCCAGTCTTTTATAAAAAATATGATAAGTATGGAACAGAATTTGCTTTGTCAGCAGTTCCATTAGGTGGTTATGTATCAATGATTACTAATAAACTTATTGAACTTGAGCCAGAGTCGGTAAAAGATTTAACTGAAGACCAGCTAAAAAATACATTTGATTCTAAACCAAAATGGCAAAGAGCGTCTATTATGTTTGCTGGACCGCTTGCTAACTTCCTTCTTTCAATATGTATTTTTGCAGGCATAGTTATATCAAATGGTCCTATAGCAACTTTGGTTGATCCACAAGAGGTGCCAGTTATTTCTAGTGTTGTTAACCAAGATAGTAATATTAGATCTGAATCTGTATTTAAACTTAATGATAAAATTTTATCTATAAACAATACTCCAGTAAGAAGTCAAAAAGATTTCAGTCTTGAACTTTTGACTTATGCTGGATATTCTGGGGATATCAATTTCTCAGTTTTAAGAACTGATAAAGATAATCCAGTCAATGTTTTATTTTCTGTAGATAATTTCCTGACAACAAAAGAGTCTCAGAAAAATCCAGTAGGACATTTAGGTAAATACTTGGGCATTGATATCGGTTTTAAAAATAATCCAATAATTGGAGCAGTTAGAGAAGGAAGCGCTGCAGATAAAGCAGAATTTCAGCCTGGGGATATAGTTTTACAAATTGGAAGTGAAAATATCAATTTTGCTGAAGATATTTCTTCCATAGTCAAACAAAATCCTAATACAAACTTAGAATTTAAAATAGAAAGAAATAATGAAATCTTATATTTGCCAGTTAATATTAGTTCGAAAGACAGCATTGGAGTTCTTGGAGTATCTTTTAGAGAATCTCGTAACTTTATCCAGTCATTATCAATAGGTATTTATGAAACTTACAACTTAAGTCTTAAAACGCTTCAGCTTATTGGAAAAATGATAACTGGTAACATGGGAACAGAAAACTTGAGCGGTCCAATTGGCATTGCCCAAATGGCAGGCAATACAGCACAGGCTGGAATAGGGCCTTTTATATATTTGATGGGCCTGTTAAGCATAAGTTTAGCTGTGCTTAATTTACTGCCTATCCCAGTGCTTGATGGCG
Organism: Gammaproteobacteria bacterium TMED226; assembly: GCA_002169105.1. Classification (GTDB taxonomy): domain Bacteria; phylum Pseudomonadota; class Gammaproteobacteria; order Magnimaribacterales; family D2472; genus SAR86A. Next base: position 15,148 of record NHJX01000011.1, read on the forward strand.
GGCAACTAACCTTGCTTGGCATCGAAGCAATTAGAGGAAAACCTTTACCAGAAAGAGCGGAAAATATTATTTATACAGGCGGGGCTGTTCTAGTTGGTATGTTGATGATTTTTGCAATCTTTAACGATATAGCCAGATTTTTTTAAGGTTTAAAATGAAGAAATTCAGATTAGTTATTTTTTCTTTTTTAATAAGTTTTCAACTTTCAGCGTTTGATGAATTTTTAGTTAGTGACATCAGAATAATAGGTCTTCAAAGAGTTTCAACAGGTAGTATTTTTAATGTAATTCCTATAAGTGTTGGAGATAAAATAGATTCTAGAAAGTCTAATGATATTGTTAGGTCATTATTTTCAACAGAACAATTTGATGACATTCAGATAGGTAAAGATGGAAATACTCTAATAATAACTGTTGCTGAAAGGCCTTCGATATCCGCAATAGATATATCTGGAAATAAGGCTTTAAAAACAGAGCAGCTTATGGAAAGTCTTGATGGAGTTGGCATCAAAGAAGGAGAGGTATACAAAAGGTCTACTTTAGAAAAAGTTAAGTCTGAATTAATACGTTCATATGCTTCTAATGGTAGATATGGAGCTGGTGTAGAAATAGATGAGGTTGTCAAGCCAAGAAATAGAATCGAAATTAATATTGAAGTTGATGAGGGTGAAAGCGCAGAAATTAAGAAAATTAATATTATTGGGAATGAAATATATACGAATGAAGAATTAGTTGACGGATTTGAGTTATCAGAAGGATCATTTTTTTCTTTCTTATCGAATGATAATCAATACTCAAGAGAGAAGTTAAAAGGCGATATAGAAACTTTAGAGTCATTTTATAGAGACAGAGGGTATTTAAAATTTTCAATTGAGTCCTCCCAAATAAGTTTATCAAGAGATAAAAAATCAATTTTTATAACCTTTAATCTAAATGAAGGTAAAAAATATAAAATTAATGACGTTGATGTTGTTGGTGATATACCTTTTGATGAGGAAATTTATTTAGAAATAGTAGAAGGTTTAAAAGATACCACTTATTCTCAAGCACAAATTACTTCTATTGAAGAGTTCTTTACAAATGTTCTTGGAAACAGAGGCTATGCTTTTGCTGAAGTTACTGGCAATCCTGAAGTGAATGAGGAAACAAGTGAGGTAAAACTAATTTTTTCTGTTCAGCCTGGAAATAAAACATACACAAGAAAAATATTATTTACTGGAAATGACATAACACAAGATCACGTTTTAAGAAGAGAAATGAGGCAGTTTGAGGGAGCATGGACATCAGATAATAGTATTGAAGCAGGCAAGGTTAGGCTAGAAAGATTGGGGTACTTTAAAGAAGTAAATGTAGAAACTATTCCAGTTCCTGGAACAGATGACCAAATAGATATTGTTTATAGTGTTGAAGAAGAAACAACAGGAAGTGTTGGTGGAAATATTGGCTATAGTGACTTCGGTCTTATGCTTGGATTTAATCTTCAAGAACAAAATTTCCTCGGAAGCGGAAATACTGTTGGAATTGGCATTAATAAAAATATTTATAGCGAAATGTATAACATTTCTTATATGAATCCGTATGCAACAAAAGATGGTGTTAGCCTTGGGTATAACCTATATTTTAGAGAAACTGATTATGGTGAATTTAATGTTGCTAATTATTTAACTAATTCAAATGGTTTTGGAGCTCAGTTTGGATATCCAATTTCAGATATTACAAGATTAGGATTCAACCTAACTTACGATAAAACTGATATTGATATTGGAAATCTTCCTGCAAGAGAAATATATGATTTTGTAGCAGCTGAAGGAAATATCTTTGAAACATTAACTGCTCAATTATCATGGCAAAGGGTAACGCTTAATAGAGGACTCTTTCCAACAGATGGGGCTTCGACTGCGATTAGCGTAAGCTCGACGATTCCAGGTAGTGATCTAAATTATTATAGGCTAAATATTAGACAAAGATATTATCAACCTTTGACTCAAGATCTTGTGTTTGGTTTTCAAGGTGAGTTAGGCTATTTAGATGCATATGGTGATACTGAAGAAACACCATTTTTCCAAAATTTTTATGCAGGTGGACCGCGTTCTTTAAGAGGATTTGAATCTAATACTCTTGGGCCAAGGAGCACAGATGCTCCATGCTATGAATTTAACTATGCAGAAGGCATCTGCCCAAATCTTATAGANATTGATGGTGATGGCGAATTAGATACACCATATTATAATCCTTATGCAAACCAGACTTCGAGATATAGAGATGCTCCAATTGGAGGGAATATAAAAATTGAAGGAAGTTTACAATTAATTTTTAGACTACCTTTTATCGAAGATCAAAGATCACTAAGGTCTGCCTTTTTCTTTGATTTTGGAAATGTATTTTCTGACAATTGTAAAGAATATCAAATAAACTGCTCTAAACCATCTATAGATGACTTGAGATATTCTTACGGTGTCGGTGTTACCTGGATTACTGGTTTTGGACCAATGAGTCTAGCTATTGCCAAGCCCACCAATGCAGGACCTAGAGAGAGAACAGAAGAATTCCAATTTACAGTAGGAAATGTATTCTNGTTAATATAAAATGGTCAAATCCAATAAGGGGTAAATATGAAAAATATAACTAAATTTTATTTGCTAGCATTTTTGTTTATAGCATCTCCAATTCATGCACTAGATGGTATCGCTGTAATTGATATGAGGACAGCTGTTCTTTCAACTCAAGTTGCTGCAGATGCATTTAAAGCTCTTGAAGAAGATCCTGATTACTCTTCTAATTTAGAAGAAGCTAAATCTCTTCAAGCTGATAGACAATCAATTGCCGAAAAGCTTCAGAAAGAACTAGAAACACTTTCTCAAGAACAGATTGCACAAATGCAAAAAGATATTCAAGACAAAGGAAAAGATCTCGAATTTTTAGCTGGGAAAATACAGCAAGCACAAGAAGAAACAGCTCAAAAGATATTTGCTCAAAGCGGACCATCGATGCAAAAAATTATCAGTGAACTAATTGCAGCCAAGCAAATAAAGGTTTTATTAGCGAAAAATGAAACTATGCTCTTTAGTGATCCTGCATTAGATCTTACAGATGATGTAACATCTATGTTAGATGTTGCTGCTGCTGAGGCCATTCCTCAGTCTGAGTAGTGTCAAAGCATAAAAGCTTTACTTTAGAAGAGTTAGCAAAAGCTACCGATGCTGAAATAGTAGGCGATTCCCAGTGTATTGTAGATAACATAGCTACTATTTCAAATGCTAATGATACTTCAATAACTTTTCTGTCAAACAAGAAATATACAGATTCCCTAAAACATTCTAAAGCTTGTTGTGTAATTGTTGAAAAAAGTTTTAAAGAAGATAGTAACTTCAACTACTTAAAATCAGATGACCCTTATTTAGCTTACGCAAAGCTTACAAAGATTTTTAAACTAGACGCAAATTTGCGAGAACCCTCAATCCATGAATCTTCGATTATTTCTGAAAATTCTTCCATAGGTAATGATGTTTATATCGGCCCAAATGTATTTATAGGAACAAATTGCATTATAGGAAATAATGTAACCATTCATGCAAATTGTTCAATTGTTCAAGATGTATCAATATCTTCAAATACTGTAATACATCATGGATCAGTTCTTGGATCAGATGGATTTGGATTTGCTCCAACCTCTGACGGTTTTCTGAAGATAGAGCAACTAGGAGGACTTAAGATAGGCAAAAATGTAGAAATTGGAGCTAATTGTACAATTGATAGAGGGGCCTTAGATAATACTGAGATACATGATGGTGTTATCTTAGATAATCTTGTTCATATCGCTCATAATGTTGTATTAGGTGAAAATACAGCAATTGCTGCATCATGTGCAATCGCTGGGTCATCAAAAATTGGTAAAAACTTTCAAATGGGAGGCTTATCTGGCGTTCTTGGCCATTTAGAAATTTGTGACAATGTTTCAATTGGAGCACATACATTAATAACTAAGAATATAAATGAACCTGGGAACTATGTTGGTATAATGCCAGCTCAAGATCAAAAAGAATGGGCAAAGTCGTCAGTATTTATAAAAAAACTAGGCAAATAACTTGAAAATTGACAATAAAGATATAAAAAAATATCTACCACATAGGGAACCTTTTTTATTTATCGATGAAGTGATAAATATTAAAAAAAACAAAGAAATTCATGCAACAAAGCTCATTTCAGAAGATGAGTATTTCTTAAAAGGACACTTTCCAAATAATCCTATATTTCCAGGCGTTATAATTATAGAAGCTTTAGGACAAGCATCTGGAATATTGGGCTTTGTATCGATGGGCAAAACACCTGAAGAAGGCTCAATTTATGTTTTAGCAGGAGTTGATAAAGTAAGGTTTAGAAAAAGAGTGAGGCCGGGAGATAATCTTGACTTATTTAGTAGTGTTGTTGGTGAAAAAAGAGGCATTTGGAAATTTGATTGTAGAGCAGAGGTAAATAATGAATTAATCTGTACTGCTACAATATTATGTGCAGATAGGAAAGCAGAATGAATATTCATGAAACATCAATAGTTCATCCATCTTCGCATATAGATGAGTCAGTTGAGATAGGACCATTTTGTATTATTGGAAAAGATGTTGAAATCAAGAAAGGAACAAAGCTACTCAGTCACGTAGTTATAAAGGGGCCAACCTCTATAGGAATTAATAATATTTTTTATCAATTCTCAACTATTGGAGAGGACACTCCAGATAAAAAATTCAAGGGTGAGAAAACTAGACTAGATATTGGTGATAATAATATTTTTAGAGAAGGGGTTACAGTTCATAGAGGCACTATTCAAGATAAGGGCCTAACAAAAATTGGTTCAAATAATTTGCTAATGGCATATACCCATATTGCTCATGATTGCTGTTTGGGACATGATAATGTTTTTGCAAATAATGCAGGCATTGCTGGGCATGTCAGTGTTGGTAACAACATTACAGTCGGAGCTTTAACAACTGTTCATCAATTTTGTAAATTAGGAGATTTTTCGTTTGTTGGCATGAATACATCTATAAACATGGATGTGCCAGCATTTGTTAAGGTTGCTGCAGATCCTGCAAGAGTAATTGGGCTAAATACAATAGGAATGACTAGGAATGGCTTAGAAGATAACTCAATAAGTTTAATTAAAAAAGCTTATAAATTAGTGTACAGAAAAGGTCTAAAAATAGACCAGGCAATGAAAAAAATCACAGAACTTGATAAAGATGCCAATGATCCTAATTTAAAAACTTTTATCAAATCTATTGAGGTATCTGAAAGAGGAATATTAAGATAAGTGTCACAAAGAAGACCTTTAAATATAGGGATAGTCTGCGGCGAGCATTCTGGCGATAGGTTAGGTTCGGCCTTCATCAAAGAAATAAAGAAACATGCAGAAGTTAATTTGTATGGGGTTGGCGGCCCAAAGTTAATAGAATTAGGATTAAGACCAGAATTTAATTTTTCTGAAATTAACATTATGGGGTTGGTTGAACCTCTATTTAATTACAGAAGACTGAGCAGTTTAAGAAATTCACTCATCAAACTCTTTACTAATCAAAAAATTGATTATTTTATCGGCATTGATTCACCTGATTTCAATATGGGGATTCATAAAGCCTTGAAAAAAAAACATGATAATAAAAATATTCAAATTGTAAGTCCTTCAGTATGGGCATGGAGACAAAACAGAATAAAAAATATAAATGCTTATATAGATACCACCCTATGCTTATTTAATTTTGAAGATAAATTTTATAAAGATTGTGGACATAAAAGTCTACACTTAGGACATCCATTTGCTGACCTGTATAAAACTGACAGAGATGTAACACTGCATAATTTGAATCTAAACAGACGAAAGAAATATATTTCAATCTGTCCAGGAAGTAGAAAATCTGAAATAAAAGAGATGTTGCCAACTTATATAAAATTTATTAAGTCTCACTCAAAAGAAAACAAAGAATATGAATACCTTGTGCCTGCAGTTGACTCTCAAACACGCCAAAATCTAAGAGACAATTTCGCAACACATAATTTATCAATGTCAGAGATTCATATAGAACAAAATTCAATGAAAGAATATCTGTCTGTTTCAGAACTATCATTAGTCACGTCCGGCACTGCAACCTTAGAATCAGCAGTGTTGGGCTGTCCACCAATTATTTGTTATAAAACAAATTTCATAAATTACGCAATAATTTCTCGTATGCTTAGAATTAAAAACTTTGGATTGCCAAACCTTCTTCTTGGTAAAAAGTATTTTCCAGAATTATTACAAAATCAGTTTACAAAAGAAAATATTTTAGAGGCTGTTAAAAATACAACTACTTTAAAAAAAGAATATAAGGATATTCCAGATTTATTGAGAGAATTGTTAAGAGGTATTGGAAATGAACAAGCAGCAAAAGAAATAATTTCACTTTGAGTAAGTTGTTAGTTGCAGGAACTGATGAGGTTGGAAGAGGATCGCTAGCAGGCCCGGTTGTTGCTGCCGCAGTAATTTTGAAAGATAAGATATCAGGCCTAGATGATTCAAAGAAATTGTCACCAAAAAAAAGAGCCAAATTGACTGAAGAGATATGTAAAAAATCATATTTTGGTTATGGTATTGTTTCGAATCAAAAAATAGATGATATTAATATCCTTAAAGCTTCTTTATTGGCAATGAAAAGAGCTATACTAAACTTACCAATAAGACCTTCATTGGTTTTAATCGATGGTACATATAAGCTTGATCTTGATATCCCTATGGAGACTATTATTGGTGGTGATTCTTGTGAAGATGCAATTAGTGCAGCCTCAATAATAGCAAAAGTTTACAGGGATAATTTAATGATTGAATATGATATGAAATTTCCAATTTATAATTTTAAAAGCAATAAAGGTTATGGCACAAAAGACCATTTAGATACTCTAAAAAATTATAGCTATTGCGATATTCATAGAAAAACCTTTAAAGGAGTTTTAAATAGATGAGCTCTTTATTTTCTCACTTAAGAGTTTCTTCTGAATATAGCATTTCTCAAGGATTGCTTACTGTAGATCAGATTGTTGAAAATGCGTCTCTAAACTCTACTCCTTCTGTTGCTTTAACAGATAAATCTAATATGTTTGGTTTAGTGAAGTTTTTTAGTAAGTGTGAAGCAGCAGGCATTAAACCAATTTCTGGAGCTTCAATTAGAGTAATTTTTGAAAATGATGAAAGCTCATATGAGCTTTTATGTTTAGCAAAAAGCAATAATGGCCATAAAAATTTAATGAAAGTTATTTCAAATGCTCATAATAATGGATTATTTAGTACTCCAGTAATAAATTTCAATGAGTTAGTTAGATTGAAAGATGACATAGTTGTTATTTCAGGTGGCAAAGGAAGTCACATTTTTGAATATCTTAAAAGAAACAATATTTCTGATGCTTTGAAAATAGTAAATGATTTTAGAAACAACTTTAAGGATGATTTTGCTATAGAAGTTCAAAGAACAGGAAGACCAGACGAGATTGAGTATTTCAAAAATGTCCTACCAATTTCTATTGAGAAAGGCATTCCTCTGATTGCAACAAATGATGTGCTGTTTGCTAATCAAGATGACTATGAAGTCCATGAAACAAAAGTTTGTATAAATACATCAAAGATCCTAAATGATCCCAATAGAGAGAGAATATTTTCAGAAGAACAATATTTTAAATCTTCAGGTCAAATGTTAGATCTTTTTAAAGACTGCTCTTCGTTGATTGATAATACAAATGAAATATCCAAAAGATGCAATGTGTCCCTTGATACGAAAAAATATTTTTTGCCAGAATACCCTGTTCCAGAAAAACATAATTTTGACACATACTTAAAGGAACTTTCGAATGAAAGACTTCTTTCATACATAAATAATTTTGATCAGGATAAAAAGCAAGATTATAAATTAAGATTAAATTATGAATTAGACCAAATTAAGACTATGGGATTCTCAAGTTATTTTTTAATTGTTTATGATTTTATTGAATGGTCAAAAAATAATGATGTTCCTGTTGGACCAGGAAGAGGCTCTGGTGCTGGATCATTGGTTGCGTATGCTTTAGGAATAACTACTTTAGACCCAATTCATCATGGGCTCCTTTTTGAAAGATTTCTAAATCCAGAGAGACTTTCTATGCCTGACTTTGATGTCGATTTTTGTATGGAGAAAAGAGATTTAGTTATAGATTATGTAAGTAAAAAATATGGATCTGGAGCTGTGTCCCAAATTGCGACATTTGGAACTATGGCTGCAAGAGCAGTTGTACGAGATGTTGCCAGAGCATTAGGCAAACCTTATGCTCTTGGCGATAGAATCTCAAAAATGATCCCATTTGCCCCAGGTATGACATTAGATAAAGCTCAAAAAGATCAGCCATTATTTGCTCAAAGCATAAAGAATGATGATGAGGTTAAAGAAATTGTAAATCTTTCTTACAAGCTTGAAGGTATAGCAAGAAATGTAGGGAAGCATGCAGGAGGGGTCGTCATTGCGCCTGGAAGCATTTCTGATTTTTGTCCGGTATACGTTGATCGTTCTTCTAATTCTATAATGACTCAGTATGATAAAGATGACGTAGAAAAAATTGGCCTAGTTAAATTTGATTTTCTTGGTCTAAGAACACTGACTGTAATTGATAGAGCTGTAAAATCTATCAATAAAGATTTAGAAAATTCAAATAAATTAAATCTTGATAATATTCCTTTAGATGATGAAAAAGTATATAAATTTTTATCCTCAGGAAAAACTATGGCAGTTTTTCAGTTAGAGTCTTCTGGAATGAGAGAGTTAATAAAAAGACTTAAACCTACAAAATTTGAGGAAATAACTGCTTTATTGGCTCTGTATAGACCAGGCCCATTAAATTCTGGCATGGATAAAGAGTTTGTTGATCGAAAGCATGGCAAAAGTCGAGTTACATATCCTCACGAACTGCTTGAGCCAGTTTTAGAGGAAACTTATGGAGTAATTGTTTATCAAGAACAAGTTATGGAGGCAGCAAGAGTTTTAGCTGGTTTCTCATTAGGGCAAGCCGACATCTTAAGGCGAGCTATGGGAAAAAAGAAAAAAGAAGAGATGGAAGAACAAAGAGAAATTTTTGTTAAGGGCTGTGAGAACAAAGACATATCATCTAAAAATGCAGAACAAATTTTTGACTTAATTAATCAATTTGCTGAATATGGCTTCAATAAATCACATTCTGCTGCATATGCTCTTATTTCATATCAAACAGCATATTTAAAGACTTATCATCCTGAACATTTTATGTCAGCAGTATTGTCATCTGAATTAGGAAATACTGATAAGGTTTATGCCTTAATTAACGAATGCTCGAGGATGAAGATAGATGTCCTAAGGCCGAATATACTGAGTTCTAATAAAAGATTTTATGTCAACAAAGATTCTGATATTGAATATGGATTGGGTGCAATTAAAGGAGTTGCAGATGCTTTTATAGAACATATTTGTTTAAAAAGACAAAATTTAAATTTTAAAGATCTTTGGGATTTTTCAAAAAAAGTAGATATCAAGTTAGGAGGTAAAAAATCTTTAGAAGCATTGTCTCAATCAGGAGCTTTCGACTCTCTTGCACCTTCTCGAACTATAGCCATAAAATGTGTTAAAGATATGCTTGGAGATACTGAAATTTATCAAAAAGGGGGAGATCTTTTTTCTTCTATTGATGAGGACTTTGATCCATATGAAAAATATCATAATACTCAAGAATTGACCCTTAATGAGATACTTGAATTAGAAAAAAAATCTCTAGGGTACTATTTATCAGGACATCCAGTGCTGGCTATTGATAATAAGATTTTGAAGATTAGAACAAAGAAAATAAGCGAATTAACTACCGAAACAAAAACTGCATCTTTAGTATGTTTGGTAAATAGCGTAAGACCGATAAAGGATAAGAGAGGTAGGCCACTTACTTTTGTAAATTTCAATGATGGAAGTGGGGTCATGGATGGTATTGTCTCTAGCGAGGCTCTAGAGAATTGCCATGAAATTTTAAAAGAAGGAGAAATCTTATTATTTAAAGGATTAATAGAAGTTGATGATTATAGAACTAATGATTTGGGTAGTTTGATGTTTCGAATGAGGGTCAAGGAGGTTTCTAAAATTAATTCTGAACTCATTAAGAAAGTTTCAGAAGTTACAATTGATGTTAATAACTCTAAAGCTACATCTGTGGATAAATTTTCAGAATATATTGATTCCTTCGATAATGAATTTTGGATGCATGGCTCATGCAAACTTAATATCAGAGTTAAATCAGATAAATCTGAGGCTATAATAGATATAGGAGATAAATATATTTTCACACCCTCCCTTGAGAATTTATTTTTATTAGAGGATATTTTTGGTAAAGATGTTTTAGAGATAAAATAATGGATGACGAAAGGTTTTTAAATTTTGAAGAGCCAATTAAAGAATTAGCTCAAAAACTAAGTGCACTCAGAACAGCTGCAGTGGAGTCACCCGCTCTCAATGAAGAAATATTAAATCTTGAAAAACAGAATAAAGCATTAACAAAAAAAATATATTCTAAGCTTGATCCATGGCAAATAGTCCAAGTAGCAAGACACCCAAATAGACCCCACACTTCAGACTATATAAACAGAATCTTTGATGACTTTGACGAGCTTCATGGGGATAGACAGTTTGGAGATGATGCATCTATTATTGGTGGAATAGGTCTATTAGAAAATATGCCTGTAATGGTTATAGGGCATGAGAAAGGCAGGGATACAGACGAAAAAGTAAAAAGAAATTTTGGCATGACTAATCCAGAGGGATACAGGAAAGCAAAAAGATTACTGTTACTCGCTGAACAATTCTCATTACCTGTAATAACTTTTGTTGATACTGCAGGTGCATATCCTGGTATTGAAGGTGAAGAAAGGTGTCAAAGTGAGGCCATAGCTAGAAACTTAGCAACGATGTCGGAATTAAAAACACCTATAGTTGTTGTAGTCAGTGGTGAGGGAGGATCTGGAGGCGCACTTGCTATTAGTGTGGGCGACCATTTATGCATGCTTGAATACGCAATTTATTCTGTTGCTTCACCTGAAGCTTGTGCCTCAATTATATGGAGAGAAGCTGAAAAAGCACCAGACGCAGCAAAGGCGATGAAAGTATCTTCTAAAGAACTAAAGAAAATCAATATTGTAGATGAAATTATTCAAGAGCCTCTTGGTGGAGCACATAGAGATTACGATTTAATTTCACAAAATGTAAAGAGCTCCTTAATTAAGAATTTATCTATCCTAAATAAACTATCTAAAGATGAATTATTAGACAGAAGATATAAAAGAATTCTTAACGTTGGCGCATAATATTGTTAACTAAAGACTTAATAACTAAGAATGTTGACTTAAATAAAAAAATTTTTATAGCTTTGAGTGGTGGGCCAGATTCAACGGCATTATTACATCTTCTTTCAACGATAAACGAAACCAACAAACTAGAACTTAAAGCAATCCATATAAATCATAATTTATCTAAAAATTGTTTTATTTGGGAAAAGCATTGTGAAGATATGTGTTCAAAATTAGCGATTAATCTTCAGACAGAATCAGTTAAAATAAAATCAGAGGGTGGTGGCATTGAAGCTGCATCAAGGAGGGCTAGAAATAAAATTTTTGAGAATATTTTACATGATGGGGATCAAATATTATTAGCTCATCATAGTGACGATGTTGCTGAAACTGTCTTTATGAGAATGTTGCGAGGCACTGGCGCAGAAGGAATGGAAGGACCTCAGATAAAAAGAATGATTGGTAAAGGCATTTTAATAAGACCGCTATTATCTGCTTCGAAACAAGAAATACTGAACTATCTGAATGAAAATAATATTAAATATATTAAAGATGAGTCAAACCATAGCAATGAGTTTGATAGAAACTATATAAGAAATAAGATTTTTCCTTTGCTTGAGGAAAGATGGAAAAATTTTCCCAAAAGAATTAATAATGCTGCACAAATTTTTAGAAATAGAAATAATATTTATTCAGAATTGATGTATGAAAAATACCGACATATTATTGGAAAAAAAATACGATTGAATGAAATTAAAGAGCTTCCTGATTCAAAAATTGCAGATATTTTGCGATATTCTATCAAGGAATGTAATATTTCATCACCTAACAGTAAAATAATAGAGGAAATAATAAAAACCTTTATACATTCAAATCCAGGTTCAAAATCAACAGTTTCTTGGTCAAGGTCTGATAAAGAAGAAGTCGCTGGAAAAATAGAATATCAAGAGGGTTATATAGTAATTTCAAAAAGATAAAAAGAGGGATAAAAGATGAAACTAGATACAATTGAGCTAAATAAGAAAAACAATATAGCAATAATTAAGCTAAATAGACCTAAGCTTTTAAATGCCGTCAACGAGCAATTAGTTTGGGATTTTCAAAAAGCTACTGAAGATGTCAAAGATGATATTGATATTAAGGTTGTAATACTTACAGGTTCGGGAAGGGGTTTTTCAGCAGGTGCTGATTTAAGCGAAAGAAAAGCTTCCTGGGAAGGCTCAAAAGATGCACTTATAAGAGGATATAAACCATTTTTTGAAAATATCATTAACATGCCAAAACCAGTAATTGGTTCTATTGCAGGTCCTGCTGCTGGCATTGGGGCTGCCATAGCAATGTCTTGTGATTTAAGGGTAATGTCAGAAGATAGTTACATTTTATCTGTTTTCAGTAATATCGCTTTGGTCCCAGATGGAGGATTATCATGGTATTTACCAAAATATATGGGATTCTCTAAAGCTTATGAACATGCTATTGAGGCTAAGAAAATAACAGCTAAAGATTGCTTAAAATATGGAATTGCTAATAAGGTGGTCCCTCTAGAGGAATTGGAATCTAAGACAATAGATTGGGCTGAAAAATTGGCTAAAAGGTCATCTCAATCATTAAATCATACTAAAAGACTAATGAGAGAATCTCTTCATCTTAGTTATTGGGAAACATTTCATAATGAAGCTGAAATTCAAAATGAATTGACTGTAAGCTCTCAAAACAGAGAAGCAGTTAAAGCTTTTTTTGAGAAAAGAGAACCAAATTTTGACTAGCTATCAAGTAGTTTGCTTAAACCTACAATAATTGAATCAAATGAAGCTCTGGTAGTATTGGGATGAATTCCAACACCCCAAAATGTATCGCCATCTTTTTCTAGTTCTATATATGCAGCAGCTTGAGCATCAGATCCTGATGAAATTGCAGACTGATGATAGTCAGCAACTTTAATATTTACTCCAATATTATTTGATAGACCATTGATAAATGAATCAATTGGACCGTTACCAGTTCCTTGAATTGTTATCTCTTTATTGTCCATATTTAGAGTAAGATCTAAAGAATGAATATCATCTTTCGAGGATGAAGAGTGTTTGATATATGAAAAATTGTTCTTAGGGATTAGATAATTCTCTTCAAAGATTTCCCAAATCTGTGAACTGATAATTTCTTTACCTGTTTCATCAGCTAGTTTTTGTATTTTTTGGCTTAAGCTGATTTGTAATCTTCGAGGCAAAGAAACCCCATGATCTTTTTCTAGAAGGAATGCAACTCCCCCTTTACCAGACTGTGAATTTATTCTGACAACAGCCTCATAACTTCTTCCAAGATCTGCAGGATCTATTGGAAGATATGGTACTTCCCATTTTGGTTCATTTGATCTTTTTATTGATTGAAAACCTTTTTTTATTGCATCTTGATGAGATCCAGAGAAAGCTGTAAAAACAAGATCACCTGCATAAGGATGTCTTGGATGCACAGGTAATTGATTGCAGTANTCAACCTCTCTCATTACTGAGTTAATATTGGAGAAATCTAATTTTGGATCAATACCTTGTGTAAGCATATTTAAAGCAATAGTAACGACATCAACNTTACCTGTTCTTTCCCCATTACCAAAGAGAGTGCCTTCAACTCTATCTGCTCCAGCCATAAGACCAAACTCAGATGCAGCAACAGCAGTCCCTCGATCATTATGCGGATGAAGGCTTAAGCAAATATCTNTCCTGTTCTGAAGGTTTTCATGCATCCATTCAATCTGATCTCCATATATATTTGGAGTGGACATCTCTACAGTAGCAGGAAGATTTATAATAATTTTGTTTTTTGATACCGGTTTAAGAATTTCCACAACTTCATCACAAACCTCTCTTGCGTATTCGAGTTCAGTTCCAGTAAAACTTTCTGGTGAGTACTCAAAACTCCATTCTGTTTCAGAATTTTTTTCTGCTAAATTTTTTATAAGTAACGCAGCATCTGTTGCGATTTTCTTAATACCTTTTTTGTTTTGATCGAAAACTACTTTTCTTTGAAGAGTTGAAGTTGAATTATAAAAATGAATAATTGCTTTAGGTGATCCTTTTAAGGATTCAAAGGTTTTTACTATCAATTCCTCTCTAGCCTGAGTAAGAACTTGAATATTTACATCAGATGGAATTTTCTTATTCTCAATAAGATCTCTAACAAAATTAAAATCAGTCTGAGATGCAGATGGAAAACCAACCTCTATTTCTTTAAAACCAAGCTTGCAAAGCAAGCCAAACATTCTATCTTTTCTTTCAGAACCCATAGGCTCTATTAATGCTTGATTGCCATCGCGCAAGTCTACAGAACACCATATTGGCGATTTTTTGATAACTTTGTTAGGCCATTTTCTATTGTCTAGTTCAATTGGCTTAAAAGCTGAATATTTGTCTATTGGGTTATCCATTGTTTATAAACTAAATGTTATTATGTTATTTATGCTTACCCCTGAGATAAAAACTAATCTTATATTAAAAGAGATTGGTATTAAAAGATATTCATTACGAACAAAGACAACGAATTCTTCCAAAAAAGATTTATATTTCTATCAAAAGGGCACAATCTTATCACTTCTTGATAAACCTTTTGAGAATTTTGTTCAAGAACAGCAAGAACTTATAAAAGCAATTATGGCTTCAACTAAGCATGATAAGGGTGATGAAAAATCAGACAGGATCATAATTCAATCAGAAAATGAATTAGAAGAAAAGATCTTAAGCTTTAGTGATATAAGATTGATAATAATTTTTGGAATAACTTTAAATAGTGAACTATTTTTTGAAAATTCAGTTCATGCACCCTCAATAAATGAATTATTTTTAAAGAAAAGCCTTAAGAAAGATCTTTGGTTACAGATCAAATCTAAACTAAACTTATAACCCTATGTTTAAGATTTCTTTAATGGATCATCTTGATTTAGAAGATGCCTACAACATTGAGCTTGAAACAAACCCAAGCCCATGGTCAAAAGATAATTTTTTTTCTTCTTTTGAAGTCGGACATAAATCACTTGTATGCAAATACAATGATGTCATTATGGGATTTCTTATATTTTCTTTAATCAAAAAGGAAAGCCATCTTTTAAATATAGCTGTTCTAAAAGAATGGCAAGAAAGGGGAGCTGGAACAATCTTAATGGATGTTTTTATCAAACAATCAAAGGCCATGGGAGCAACAAAAGCATTTCTTGAAGTAAGATCTAAAAATACAACAGCAATTAATTTCTACTCTAAATTCAACTTTTTGAAAGACGCCGTAAGGACTAATTACTATACAGGCAGCAATATAGATGATGCCATTCTTATGAGCTTGGATTTATAACTTAAAGAATCTTTTTAAGAAAAGACTCAATTTCATCTGATTCAACTTGAGGACTAAAACGCTTAACAACTTCACCATTCTTATTGATAAGAAATTTTGTGAAATTCCATTTTATTTGTGATGTACCTGCAACACCTAGCTTTTCCTTTTTTAAGAAGCTAAAAAGGGGATCGGACTTTGATCCATTAACTTTAATTTTATTAAATATCTTAAAAGTTATCCCATAATTTATATCACAGAATTCTTTAATTTCTTTATTAGTTCCTGGTTCTTGAAGAGCAAATTGGTTACAAGGAAATCCCAGAATTTCAAAACCCTTACTTTTATATTTCTTGTATAGCTCTTCTAACCCTTTGTATTGATATGTAAGGCCACAATAACTTGCGACATTAACAACTAACAATACCTTTTCATGATATCTATTTAGAGATATATCATTAAGTTCAGCATCTTTTACTGAAAAATCATATATAGTTTTCATAATATTTTTTTATGTATGCGAAAATATCTCAGTATTATAATTAATTATGAACAAAAAAATAAAATTTGTGTGGAAAAATTTTGATGAATTATCGAATGACGAATTATATGCGGCTCTTCATCTGAGACAAGAAGTCTTTGTTGTGGAACAAGATTGTCCATATCTGGACGCAGATAATTCAGATCAAAATGCTTTCCATTTATTATGTTATGAAAGCAATAAACTTGTTGCATACCTNAGAGCTTTCAAACCTGGAGTAAAGTATGATGGCTCTTCCATGGGAAGAATTGTCACTGAAATAAATTCTAGAGGTCTTGGTCTTGGTAAAGAGNTAACAAAAGAGGGAGTTAAATTTTTAAAAAAAGAATANCCAAATCATGAAATTGTTATTTCTGCACAACATAGACTAAAACATTTTTATATTGATCTTGGATTTACCCCTAGAGGTGAAGTGTATCTGGAAGATGATATTGATCATATACAAATGTATCTTACTCCCACTCAGCAGTAGCATCCTGCCTTAAATCACCCTGCAACTTCTTTCCATACAAATAGCTTTGTTGAAACAAAGGTGCCTATAACAGTCCATGTAACTATACCAATCAACTTATTATAAACAGCCAATAATGAAAGGCCGTCACTAGAAATTGATCTCATGGCATCTGCAACTATTGAAAGAGGTAATATTTCTGAAAATGGTTGAATGAATTCGGGTAGCGTTTCTATTGGAAAAAAAACTCCTGACATAACTATCTGAGGATAAATAAAAATAGACGCTATCACACCAACTGATTCTTGAGTTTTAGCCAAGCTCCCAATTGAAAAACCTAAAGTTAGAAACATTAATACGCTAAGCATAATAACGAAAAATAAGTGTGAAATACTCCCAACAATATTCACATTTAAAAAGAAAAAGGCAAAACTAAAAATAATACTTAACTGACCAAGAACAATAACCATACGAGCAANAACTATTGCAGAAACGAAATCTATTGGCTTAATTGGAGTTACAAATAATCTTTTAAGTATCCCCCTTCTTCTAAATTCAACAATATTAAATCCGCTTCCAGCAATACTAAGATTCATAAGCATAAATGCCATAATACCAGGCAATAAAAAATCTAAGTAAGTTTGTGTTCTTGATTTAATATCTTGTATATCAAGACTAAACATTGGTATTTTTTCAGAAATTTCTCTCTCAACACTTATGAGTGTCTGATTGATAATTGGCTTTATGGCTTCAATAAAATTAATTTGTGATTTGTCTGCTAGTAATTTGATATTTGTTGTTTTATTTGTATTCCCCATATCAGTAGGCAGTACAAGTATTAATGTTAGTTCACCTTTAACAAGCTTATTTCTAAGACTCTCTTCATCAGATTGGTTGATATTAAATAATGCATTTTTAGAAAGTTTATCAATAAACTCTTTNGAAATATTCGAGTCTGAGTAGTCAACAAGACCAATATCTACCGGGTCTCTTTCCCCGTTATTCAAGCCCACAATTCCTAAAATTACAACGGGTAATAAGAGACTAAAAAATATATATTGCTTATTTCTTAGGAATATCTGAATAAANACTTTAGTTAAATATAATTGAGGTTTTTTAAGCATCTTAATCTCTTAGTCCGTGACCTGTTAAAGCTATAAATACATCTTCCATATTTCCATATTTAATTTCTTTAATTTTATTAGGAGCATGTTCCATAATTAAGTTCTTGGGTGAATCCTGTGCAATAATTTTTCCATAATCCATAATTGCTATCCTATGGCATAAGAACTCTGCTTCTTCCATATTGTGAGTAGTCAAAACTATGGTCATACCAGTCCTGTTAAGTTCTAGGACAAGATCCCAAATATTTCTCTTTGCTTGAGGGTCTAAACCCGTTGTTGGCTCGTCAAGAAATAAAACCAAAGGATTGTTAACTAATGCTGAAGCTATTGAAAACCTTTGCTTCTGACCCCCAGATAANTCATTTGCATTAGCATTTGCTTTGTCTTCTAGCTTTACTCTTTTGAGTAACTCTAGCGGATCATTCGAAGAGTTGTACAATGCTAAAAATAATTTAAGTAGTTCAACCAATGTCATATTATCAAAATATTCATTAGCTTGAAGTTGAACCCCAATTAATTTTTTTATTTCATATGGATTGCTTGTAACATCAATTGAATTAATTAAGGCAGAGCCTTCATCTATATCCTTAAGACCTTCCAGCATTTCAAGAGTTGTGGTCTTGCCTGCTCCATTAGGGCCAAGTATTCCAAAAATCTCACCGGAGTTAATAGACAAAGAAACTCCATCTACCGCATTAAAAATCTTTGATGTGTCTTTGGGATTTTTATATTTTTTAACAAGGTTAGACGCTTTAATGATAGGCATTGGAGCTTTATTTCACCTAATAATAGGACTATCAAATAATAAACTATGTATCTCTTCAGTTATGAATGGGGCAAAAGGGTGCATCATGTTTAGAATTTCTTTCAAAAGAGGTCTGAGGTTATTAGTTTCTCCACTTTTTTTGCATTCTTCAATATAAATATCACAGAACTTGCTCCAGAAAAACTCATAAACTTCATTTACAGCGTAGTCCAATCTGTAATCTTTAATATTTCTCTCAATTTGCTTTTTTGATTTTTCAAATTCTTTATATATCCATTCATCATTTTTATTTACTGATTCAAATTTATCATTTCCTGCTGGATAGCCATTGATAAACCTTGCTGCATTCCAAACTTTAGTACAGAAGTTTCTGTATCCCTTAAGCCTACCCATTTCAAAACTTATATCTTTAGTATGTGTTGCTAATGAATAAAATGTCATCCTCAAAGCATCTGTTCCATATGAATCAATTCCTTTTGGGAATTGATTTCTTGTTTTTCTTTCAATTTTTTGAGCGATGCCTTCTTGCATAAGATTAGAAGTTCTTTTTTCTACTAGATCATCTTGGGAGATGCCATAAATTAAATCTAGCGGATCGATAACATTACCTTTGGATTTTGACATCTTTTGTCCATTTTCATCTCNAATGAGACCAGTAACATATACGTCTTTAAAAGGGATTTTATTAGTAAACTCAAGACTCATCATCATCATTCTTGCAACCCAGAAAAAAATAATATCAAACCCAGTAACCAAGAGAGACGTTGGAAAATGTTTTTTAAAATCTTCAGTTTCTTTTGGCCATCCTAAAGATGCAAAAGGCCATAAGCTTGATGAAAACCAGGTATCTAAAACATCTTCATCTTGTGAGAGTTTTCTGTCATCGAGTTCATAATATTGTCTGACTTCTTCCTCACTATGGCCAACGTATATATTATTATCTGAGTCATACCATGCTGGTATTCTGTGACCCCACCATATTTGTCTACTGATACACCAGTCCTCAATATTATCCATCCAATTAAAATATGTTTTAACCCAATTGCCCGGATGAAATTTTATTTCACCCTTATTAACAGCGTCGTTAGCTTTTGTTGCCATTTCCTCAGTTTTGACATACCACTGATGACTTAATCTAGGTTCAATGACAATATTAGACCTTTCGCCTCTAGGTACGCTTATATGATGTTTTTCTTCTTTCTCTAGAAGATTGANTTCTTTAAGTTTTTCTAAAACGATTTTTCTAACTTTAAAACGATCTAGCTTTGAAAATGGTTCAGGTACATTCTCATTTGACCATGCNTCTTCATTAAATATATTTATAGGCTCAAAGTCACTTGTTGTATCTGAGGTTTTTACCTGTCCGTCTACTTCATGAAGTGAATATTTTTTACCTATTTCGTAATCGTTAAAATCATGACCTGGAGTAATTTTTAGACAACCAGTTCCAAACTCCATATCTACATATTCATCAGCTAAAACTGGTATTTTTCTGCCTACAAAGGGCAGAACGACATTTTTACCGATAAGATTTTTATATCTATCATCATCTGGATTAACAGCAACTGCCATGTCTCCAAACATAGTTTCAGGTCGAGTTGTAGCAANTGTCACAAAGTCTTCGGAGTCTTCAATTGGATATTTAATATGCCAAAGAAGACCGTCTTTTTCTTGTCTTATTACCTCAAGATCTGAAACAGCAGTCTTTAGTGATGGATCCCAATTAACTAGTCTATAACCTCTATAGATTTTATTTCTTCTATGTAATTCAACAAACGCTTTTATAACTGCTTCATTACAACCATCGTCTAAGGTAAACCTATATTTATCCCAATCAATAGAGCTTCCAAGTCTTTTAATTTGCGATGTTATTTTTTCTTCTGAGTACTCTTTCCAAGACCAAACCTCATCAAGAAATTTTTCTCTTCCAAGTTCAAGNCTTGTTACTCCTTTCTTTGCAAGATTATTTTCTACAACCATTTGAGTTGCTATGCCTGCATGATCAGCGCCAACTTGCCAGTGAGCATCTTTTCCTGACATATGGTGATATCTAGTATAGAAATCCATAATCGCATATTGGAAACTATGACCCATATGAAGAGTGCCAGTAACATTTGGNGGCGGTATTACNTGNGAAAAAGAAGTANCNGANTCTTTATTTGAAATAACTCTTTCGGACCANANCTTNGACCATTTTTCTTCAATTTCTANAGGGTGATACTGCTTATCCATNNAGAATNNCNTATNTTTATTTTAATTTCTTACTTAATANTAATTCACTAATTAATGGAACAGGTCTGCCAGTTCCNGCTTTNACTGGAGTGCTATATGATGCAGTNGCAGCNATATCAATATGCGCCCANTTATAATNATTTGTNAATTTAGATAAGAAAGCNGCAGCATGNATNGTTCCAGCTTCTCTTCCNCCACCAATATTNGCTAAATCAGCATATTTNGTTTTNGTGCATGANTGATGTTCATCCCATAANGGNAGTTGCCANGCTCTNTCNCCNGANTCTTCACCNGNTTNAANTATNNTATCTGCAAGATGTTGNTCATTNGCCATNACNCCNCTNGCNTGCCTTCCNAGNGCNATTACAACNGCNCCAGTTANNGTNGCCATNTCAATNACNTNNGANGGCTTNTATTTTNCNACATANGTNANACAGTCAGCAAGNATTAATCTTCCTTCTGCATCNGTATTNANNATTTCAATNGTTTGACCNGACATTGANGTNACAACNTCNCCTGGTTTNGTAGCTTTTGATGAACACATNTTTTCNGCNCAACCCATAANGCCNACNACGTTNACATCNGCATTNAGTCTAGCTANNGTNGACATAACNCCAAATACNGTAGCNGCACCACACATATCCCANTTCATTTCATCCATNNCAGGNCTNGGCTTAATAGAAACACCACCCGTATCAAATGTTACGCCTTTTCCAACTAAGGCAACCGGCTTATCTGAAGATTTACCACCTTTATATTCAATAACCATCATTCTAGCTGGTTCTTCACTTCCTCTTGAAACACTTAAGAATGATCCCATGCCCATTTTTTGCATATCTTTTTCATTGAAAGATTTAACTTTTAATTTTGGAAAATCTTTACTCATAGCCTTAACCTTTTTTTCAATAATTCTAGGCGTGCAATGATTTGCAGGTAAGTCGCCTAAATATTTAGCAGTATTTACTCCTTCTCCAATCGCATAGCCTTTTTTAACTGATTTCTTTGCTTTAGAGAGACTAGAACCTGAAAGGTTAGAAGTTAGTACTATTAATTTTTTAACTGATGGTTTTTTAATAGTTTTATTTTTTGTTTCAGAAAAAATATATACATTTGATTCTATTGTTTTAGCCACCATTTCGACTAACCAAAATTGATCTTTGCTTTTAGGAGCTACTGTTCCTGGCATTACAGAAATATCATTTGCCTTAAGTTGATTTCCTTTATGAGCAATCGACTGATACATGCTTATCCATTTATGTGTAGGGACATCTTTCTCTAAACCCTTTATTAACAAAATATTCTCTGCACCAATTCCATCTATTTTAGGAAGTAAAACAGAGCTTCCTGGATCTTTAAGATGAGATGAGATTGTTTTTAGGATGTAGCTTTTTGAGACAGCATTTAATTCCTTAAATGACGAATCACTCTTTGTATTTTTATTTATAACTAACACCAACATATCTGTTTTTAACGATGATAAGCCTGACGATGAAACATCTTTTAGTGAAATATTATTTAAAACTTTATATGCCATTTAAGTTCTCCTGTTATGGTATTTACTGATAAGATAAATATTGTAATGCATCATACTTCACAAGGCATATATAAAAGGAATATTCTTTCAAAAAGCTTGAATGCTGAAGTGCTAAAATCAACAATAGGAATACTGCTAATTTTCTTTTTTTTAGTTGTAGGATCAAGGTTTGTGGGATATTTTGAACAGGCTTCAGAAGGGTTATTAGACCCTAATTTAATATATAAAATTGTTGTTTTAAGATTCCCTGAGTTTATAACATTATTAATTCCGCTATCATTTTTTCTAGGTATAGTTATTACAATAAGTAGGCTATATGCTGAAAGAGAGATTTATGGATATCTCTCAGGAGGTATTTCTCAAATTGATCTTATTAAGTTTCTAATACCCCAGTCAATAATCTTTTTTTTCATAACCCTAATTTTAAGTATCTATGTAGCCCCTTATACAAAAGAGCTGTCAAGAGAAATAATCTCCATAGATACAATCGATGAACAAATAGAATCAATTAAACCAAAAAATATTTTTTCTCTTAAAGAAGTAGATGGATTTATGTACATTGATAGCAAAAATCAAGATTCAATTGGCGGAGTGGCACTATTTATATCAAATAATAACTCCTCATCTCTAATTCTTGCCGATAGATTGAATATAAACAAGTCACAGCCATCAATTAATTTGAACTTTCAAGATGGCTCGGTTTATAGAGATATATGGGGATTAGATTCATCAATCATTTCTAAATTTGATCAATTAAAATTTCCAATTGAGGAAGATAAAGATAGTAATTTAGAATTATCATTATCAAAATTATTTGATTTTTCATCTCAGTCGTCTGTGTCTCAGATGCAATGGAATATATCTATACCATTAACAATTTTTATACTCTTAGTAATGGGTGTGCATCTCTCCAAAGTAGAGCCACGCCAAGGAAGGATGTCAGTGATGTTGCCGGCTATATTCATCTATATTTTGTATTTAAGTTTGCTTATCTTAGCTAGGGAATCTTTTGAGGATAGTTCACAAAAGACTCAATATTATATTTGGTATGTCCATTTTATCTTTTTTTGCTTCTGTGTTTTAAGTATTTTTAAGTCAAATTTTTATAATACTTCAAATTTGCTAGCCACTATTAAGAAAAAAAATTCTATTAAAATTTTATTGCTACTAATAGCATCTTTGATCTTCCTATGGATTGTCAGATGATAAAGATATTCAACATATATTTAATTAAGCGATCTTTTTATTTCTCATTCACTATATTAATATTTTTTGGGTTGCTTGATTCAATTTTTACTTTCATATCAGAGTTAGAGAATATTTCGCCTCAGTTCAACATTTTTATTATTTTCAAGCATGTTATTTTTTCGATGCCGCATAATTGTATTCAATTTTTAGAAGGCGCATGTTTGCTTGGCGTAATACTCGCCTTGGGAATTTCTCATCAAGAGGGTAATCTAAATGTATTAAGATCTGCTGGAGAATCTCCCTTGAAGATTATTTTCATAAGTTCTATTGGCGCTCTAATGTTGGCCATACCGTTAATAGCGTTTGATGAAATTAGTTTCAGGAAAATATATTTAAATTCAGAGGCTAATAAAAATATCTTATCTCAAAAAAATATCTCAAGTAATAAAGACACAACATGGATTAAGTCAGACAACTCTTATTTAAGTTTTGAAAATATTATTGATGATGATATTTTCAATGTTAGGTTTATAAAAACTGATAATAATGAAATCGTCTATACCGCTAAAGCTAATTCAGCAAAGGTATCTGAAAATAAGATTGTCTTTTCTAATAATACTTTATATAAAAATTTTGCTAATGATTCACTGAAAACTAAATCTGAGATTTTTACTATTCCAATCCAATCAAAGGTAGCTTTAAAAAATATCAATCATCTTGGCATTAAGAATATACATTCATACCAAAAATTTTTTTCAGAAAGCATTTTAGAGAACGATGTTTTATTTAAAGCGCATTTAGATAAAGTTTTTTACAGGACAATTTTTATACCAATTTCTATAATGGCCTTAATTATATATTTTGGATCGTTAATATTTACATCATTGCGCGATTCAACTGCTGGTGGTCGAATTGTAGTTGCTGTAATAGGAGCATTTATTTATAAATTACTCCAAGACCTTTCTATCGGAGTATTTATATCCTATGGATTCCCAGTTTATCTTGGTGTAATCCTTCCTTCTATAATCTTATTCTTTATGAGCATTAGAGCTTATCAAAAAATTTAAATTTTTCTATAGGAAGTTCTTGAAAAATGATCACTTATTGAAAGTTTTTTTTTAGAAACGTACATTAATAGCAATGGTATTCCTGCAAGTAAGAAAGTAACTAAATTAATAAAAAATCTTATAGACACATGTTTTAAGCCTATTTTATTATTGTCTAGACTGTATATTTCAAATTTCCAAACTGCCATTCCAAGGGTTTTTCCTCCATTTAACCAAAAATAGCTATAAAAAAACCATGTACTAAAGATTACAAGAGACATGCCAATATTTGGATTTAAAGAAGAAACCTCTCCTGTAAAAAAGTACTTTATACCTAAGGCAATTGAGCCAACTAAAAACCAAACTCCCAATAGAAGAAATAGGTCGTAGATGCTAGCTGCAATTCTTCGAAGAGGGAATACAATATATGATTTATTGTTCATTTTGGTATAGTACTAAATTATTAGAGGAAATAAATAAATATGAATGCAAGCTCAGAATTTTTAGGACATCCAAAAGGATTATTTATCTGTTTTGCTACAGAAATGTGGGAAAGGTTTTCATATTATGGAATGAGAGCTTTATTAATTCTTTACTTAACAAAACACTGGGATTTTAGTGATGCTACAAGTTATTTAATTTATGGAGCCTATACCTCACTTGTTTATATAATGCCGGTTTTTGGAGGCATGCTTGCTGACCAAATTTTAGGATCAAAAAAAGCAGTAACCTATGGTGCAATACTCTTAGTGATAGGTCATTTAGGAATGACTATTGAAAGCAATGAGCAAATTTTTTATCTATCTTTAGCTTTAATTGTATCTGGAGTAGGCTTTTTGAAACCTAATATTTCAACAATGGTTGGTGCTTTATATAAGGAGGGTGACCCCAGAAGAGACTCTGGATTTACGATTTTCTACATGGGTATAAATATTGGAGCTTTTACAGCTACTCTTTTGTGCGGTTACTTGGGAGAGAAAGTCGGATGGGCTTATGGATTTGGAGCAGCAGGAATTGGAATGTTGATCGGCTTAATTATATTTTTAACGGGCCAAAAATATCTTGAGGGATTAGCGGAGCCCCCTTCAGAAAAATATAAACAGATTTACAATGGAGCCTCATATGAGACCTGGGCATATGTTTCGGGCGTATTTATGGTTTTAATAACTTGGTTCTTAGTTCAAAATTCACAACTAGTTGGTCAATTATTAGGAGGCTTTGGTGCGATCTTTATAGGAGCTTGGTTATTGTATGCACTGTTTAAATGTCCGCCAGAGGAAAGAGATAGATTAATTGTTGTTGGAATATTAATATTATTTTCTTTAATTTTTTGGGCTTTATTTGAACAAGCAGGTTCATCCTTAAATATTCTTACAGATAGAGGTGTCGATAGAGTAATTTTTGGATGGGAAGTTCCAGCATCTATGTTTCAATCATTGAATGCTGGATTCATTTTTACTATAGCTCCTCTTTTTGCTCTCTTATGGATAGCTCTTGCAAAAAGAAACATGGAACCTTCTACACCAATTAAGTTCTCAATTGGAATTATATTTGTTGGATTAGGTTTTTTAGCGCTAGTATATGGCATGCAATCTTCTGAAGGTCTTCAAACAGGCGTATTCTGGATTGTATTAATTTATTTTTTACATACACTTGGCGAGCTTTGTTTGTCCCCTGTAGGCTTATCTTCAGTTACAAAACTATCACCTCAAAGAATTGTTGGATTTATGATGGGTATGTGGTTTTTCGCATCGGCTGCAGGAAACTATGTGGCAGGTCTTATTGCAAGAGCTACTGCTAGTGAAGGAACTGAAGTTGCTGAAGGGGCTTTCTCATTAGTTCAAAAGCAAGCATTTATGGATGTTTATCTTGATGTTGGTTTAATTGCAATTGGATGCGGAATATTACTTGTTCTTCTTACCCCAATACTTAAAAAATTAATGCATGGCGCAAGCTAAAGGAAAAAAAGATCCAGTTAAAAAAAATATGGATAAATTCCATAAGCCAAAAACTCATAAGGATAAAACAAAATATAACAGAAAAGCTAAATCTAAGAATTCAGATTAAGATTTGTAAGAATCTTTGTATAGATATCTTTAAGCGTCCACAATTCGCTTATTTTTACATGTTCATCTATTTGATGAATTGAATTATTTACAGGACCTAATTCAATAACTTCTGTACCCATTTTGGCTATAAACCTTCCATCAGAAGTCCCGCCTTTTGCATTAAGTTCTGGAGAGTATCCAGTAACTTCTTTGATAGAATCCGACACAATATTTTTAAAAAAATTATTTTCTGTATAGTATGGATTCCCATTTAAATCCCAATCTAATTCATAATTTAGATTCAGTTCGTTAAGTATTGATTCAAAGTCAGACTTTAAGCTTTCTTCTGAAGACTCTGTAGAAAATCTAAAATTAAATATTATTTCGAGCTCTCCAGGAACTACATTATGAGCTCCAGTACCTGATTTAATATTTGAAATTTGAAAACTTGTAGGATCAAAAGCAGCATTCCCATCATCCCAAATTTTATTATTTAGTTTGGAAATTAAGTCGCCTGACAAAAGAATTGGATTAACAACTTTTTCAGGATATGCCACATGTCCTTGCTTGCCATATATCTTTAGAAAACCTCCAAGAGAACCTCTTCTACCAATTCTTACGCAATCAGCAACTTTTTCATTTGATGTAGGTTCACCAACAAGACAAAAATCTATGATTTCATCGTCTTGAATCATCCTGTCTATAATTTTATCTATAAATCCATCTTTAGAAGTTCCTTCTTCATTGGAGGTAAGTAAAATTGCCAATCTGAAGTTAAGCTCCTCTTTTAGGTTAAGGAATTCTTTTGCAGATTCTATGAAGGCTGAAACAGGTGCCTTCATATCAGCTGTACCTCTGCCATACAGAAGGTCTCCATCAATTGTCGCTGAGAAGGGTGGGTATTTCCATTTTTCTTCAGGACCTGTTGGTACAACATCTGTATGACCTAAAAAACAAAATAACTTTCCTGAAGTACCAAAAGTTGCGTATAAGTTTTCTACATTTTGATAATTAATTCTTTCACAATTAAAGTTTAGTTTCTCTAATTCCATCTCAATTAAATCAAAGCACCCCATATCTTTTGGCGATATAGATTTTATTTGAATAAGCTTTTGGAGAAGTTCAATCATTTGAATGCAATTCTTTATTTAAATTGGATATTTTGTTATTGCTTGTTGCAATAACTTTTCCGTTTGTTGAATTCCTATAATATAAAATATTACAAATACCTGATAATTCAACCGCTTTCATTATCTTTGATACACCATTGTCTAACATAGTTATTTTTGTACCAGCAGTTACATACAAACCAGCTTCCACAGTACAGTTATCACCTAGAGATATTCCAATTCCAGAATTTGCTCCTAGAAGACAGTTCTCACCTATAGATATTTTTTTATCATTGCCTCCAGAAAGAGTTCCCATTGTGCTTGCACCACCACCAATATCAGAGTTATTACCAATTATTACTCCTGCAGAAATTCTACCCTCAATCATAGCTTTCCCAAGGGTTCCAGCATTAAAATTTACAAAACCTTCATGCATCACAGTAGTTCCCTCACTAAGGTATGCACCCAATCTTACTCTTGAAACATCTGCAATTCTTACCTTTTTAGGAACTATATAGTCAGTAAGACATGGAAATTTGTCTATAGATTTAATATATAGATCATTACCATTTAATTTAGATTCATGTAGCTTATTATCGATTTCATCTATCGAGACAGGCCCTTGATTGGTCCAGACAACGTTAGGAATATTTGAAAAAAGACCATCCAAGTTAATTGAATTTGGCAGCACAAACTTATTTGATAATAAATGTAATTTTAAATATGCTCCTTCAACATTCTCTATTGGTTTTTCTAAATCTTCATCACTCCAACTAATTTCAACCAGCTCTTGAGAACTATTTATAGATTTTATTATTTCGTTGGAAATTTTCTTTTCGCCAAATTCAATACATGGATAGTAGATATCAAGTATCTCTCCTTTTTTAGATTTATTTGCAATTCCTTTACATTGAATTCCCATAGTTAGATTATAGTTTTAAAAATTTGATTCATACCAC
Source organism: Gammaproteobacteria bacterium TMED226 (assembly GCA_002169105.1). Taxonomy (GTDB): domain Bacteria; phylum Pseudomonadota; class Gammaproteobacteria; order Magnimaribacterales; family D2472; genus SAR86A. The sequence continues at coordinate 43,800 of NHJX01000011.1, forward strand.
TTTTTTTAAAGCAGATATCATTTTTTTTATTTTACTTGCCTTTATCAATGTTTTATCAGAATTCTCTATTTCAAAAGTATCTTCAACCCTTTCGCCTAGGGTGTTAATTCTTGCAGAAAAAATAGAAACATTATTCTCAAAAAATACTTTTGCTATATTAGCTAATAACCCAGAACTATCAGAAGTTTCAATTGTTATTAAATTTCTTCCTCTCTCTTTGTTGATCGACTCAGAAATATTAATTCTTTTTTCAAAGTTATTTCTTGTTTTTGCATTTTTTTGCATATTAGCAATATGATCGAATTGGATATAGTTTTTTTCTATTCTTTTAGATATCTCTTTAAGATCAAATTTACTAAATTTTCTATCATGATGGGAGAACTTTGCAATGAAAGTATTTGCAGCAAAAATATTATCAATAGATGTAAAGATGTTTGCATCTATTATATTGAGTCCTGAATGTTCTAATATTTTTGTCAATTTATAAAAAAGACCCTCAGAGTTATCAACTTTGATAAATATTTCAATTAGATTTTCAAATCTATTTTTGCATCCCACAATTAAATCTTTATCTTTATTTTTAATAATTAGAGCTGATTGCCATTTAAGGGAGTTACTTGGATTCTTATTAAAATAGATATTATTAAGATTCGAAAAGTAATCTTTTAAGTAATTTTGATTATCTTTACTAAAATCTACTAAAGCATTCTCCATCCTGTCTTTCGCAATATCTGAGGACGCTTTCACAGGTTCCTTATTTATCTTTAATCTTGATAGTACGTATAAATCTTTTAATAGCTGATGCTTCCATCCATTCCATAATGCTGGGTTAGTTGCTCTTATGTCATTAATTGTTAAGAGATATAATAAATCTAATTTTTCGCTTTGTTCAACATGCTCTACAAACTCATTTACAGTTTCAGGTTCTGCAATATCCTTTTTTTGAGATATAGAAGACATTATTAAATGTTTTTGAACTATCCATGAAATCAAATTAGCGTCAGTTGATGACATGCCTAATCTTTTTGCAAAATTGAAACTTGTTTTTGCTCCAATTTCTGAATGATCTCCTCCTTTTCCTTTGCCAAGATCATGAAAAATACCAGCTATATATAGAATCTCTATCTTTGGAATTTTATTTATCAATTCATGTTCAAGCTCAAATCCGTCTTGTTTATAAAGTTTCATTTGCCGCATATTTCTCACAACTTTAAAAGTATGCTCATCAACGGTATAAACATGGAATAAATCAAACTGCATTTGTCCAACCACATCTGCAAATTCTGGTATATAAGCCTGAAGCACTCCTAGAGTCTTCATTGTTTTAAGAATAGATGAGAGATTATATTTAGACTTTAGTATTTCTAAAAATTGCTTAGAATGAATAGGGTCTTTTCTAAATTTATCATCAATTAACTTTATATTTTTCTTGATAAGAGATTTAGTTTGAGTATCAATTAAATTTAAATCTTTATTCTTACCAATTTCTATAAATACTTCAAAAATAAAACATTTATTGTGCCGAAGTTCAGTGTTGTATATTCCAATTCTATTTTTATATTTATATATACCATCTACCTGCTTTTTAAATATGCTTGGTAGTTTTTCATTATATTTTTCAAAAATAATTTCATTAAAATAAGAAATGATTGATGCCATCTCATAATAACTTTTCATCATTTTTTCTACGGAAACTTTAGAACTTTTTGTACTTAGTTTTGCATGTTTCGAAACTTCAATTTGAGCCTCAAAACTCAATCTATTTTTCTGAGTTGAGATATTAGTTGCAAACCTTAGAGATTTAATAAAATTATATGCTTTAAGGGCTTGTTTAAATTCACTATTAATTACATTAGCACTTGAGATAGCATCCATTGAATTTAATTCAAAGCAGTGCTGAAGAATCCATAGAGACATCTGAAAATCTCTAAGAGTTCCAGGTGACTCTTTTAAGTCTGGCTCAAGATTATATGCAGTAGAATAAAATTGACTATGGCGCTCCTGCTGTTCTAGAAATTTCGCATTATAAAAATTATTTTTAGACCATGCTCCTGACAGCGCTTTTGTAATTCTTTTATCTATATCTTGATTTGAAATAATAGGGCGCCTTGTAAGATAGGAAGTAAATTCTTTAAGATCTTTTCTTGAAATTTTTTTTACATCTTTTACTGATCTAACTGAATGACCTATCTTGTAGCCCTGGTCCCACATAAAGGATATAAAGCTTTCTAAATTTTTAAAACTGTCTACTTTATTTATTTCAATAATTGATAGGTCTACATCTGATATTGGAAACATTTCCTTCCTTCCAAAACCACCATTAGCGTATATTGCAAAATCTTGATCTAGACCAAGTTCAATAAACTTACTTTTAATATTTTTTTCAATACGATCAGAATACTTTTTTAGATATTTGTTGACTTTAGCTGGCTTAGAATAAATTTCAGAAAAGTCATTAATAAAATCTTGATTGAGTGTAATTATTTCCTTTTTCATTAAAACTCATCATTTCTTCTTGTAAGAATATCGAATCCATTCTTGGTTACAGCTATAGTATGTTCCCACTGGGCAGAATTTCTTCCATCTTTTGTCTCAACAGTCCAACCATCTTTTAAAGTTTTGCAATATTTGCTACCTTGGTTAATCATTGGTTCTATCGTAAAACACATCCCTTCTTCTAATTTAATACCTTTTCCCGATTTACCGTAATGAAGAACTTGAGGTTCTTCATGGTATACGGTCCCAATACCATGCCCACAATAATCTTCTACAACACTGTAATAGTTCTTTTTGGCATGTTTCTCTATTGCATTACCAATATCACCTAGATATGCTCCTGGACGAACGACCTCTATACCCTTATACAAACATTCTTGAGTAACCCTTACCAATCTTTGATTATGAGGTGCACATTTTCCAACTAAAAACATCTTTGATGTATCGCCATGCCATCCATCTTTTATGACTGTTACGTCAATATTTAGAATGTCGCCTTCTTTAAGTATTCTTTCATTATTTGGAATACCGTGACATATAACTTGATTGATGCTGGAGCATATAGTTTTCTCAAATCCGTTATAACCGACATTTGCTGGAATTGCATTTTGAATATTTATAATATGCTCATTACATAATTTATCTAATTCTCCTGTAGAAATACCTGGAACAACATGAGGAGAAATCATTTCAAGAACTTCAGCAGCTAACTTTCCAGCTACTCGCATTTTTTTAATTTCTTCTGAAGATTTAATGGATATTTTCATTTTTTTTCATTTATATATAGACATAAGGCAACTTAATCTATAAAGTACAATTTTAATGTCAGCCTGTTATTTTAGCTCATTAAAATTAAAAAATTCTTTAAATAGATTCCCTAATTCTTTCACTAAAATTTACCTTTTTAAGGTTAACTCTAATGCCATTTAAAGCTATTTTAGCATTTGAGGATGGAAGTGTATTCCATGGAAAGGGTTTTGGGAAAGAAATATTTAATGTTGGAGAGCTTGTATTTAATACATCGATGACAGGATACCAAGAAATCATCACAGATCCTTCATATAAAAAACAAATAGTAACTTTTACACATCCACATATTGGGAATACTGGAATTAATACTGAGGATAGCGAATCAAAGATTATTCATGCTTCGGGTATGGTGGTAAAAAAATTCTGTGAAAAGCCTAGCAATTGGAGATCATCAGAATCACTTGAAGAATTTTTAATAAAAAATCAAGTTATTGCAATATCTGAAGTTGATACTAGAGAATTAACATCATTGCTAAGAGAAAAAGGTGCAATGAATTGTTGTATCGGATCTCTATCTTCAGTTTCAGAACGAGATGCCATTAAGGCAGCTAAAGGATTTGAAGGACTTAAGGGAATGGATTTAGCTAAAGTTGTCTCTACTAAAAAAGAATATGAATGGAATGAAGGAACTTGGCCTGAAAATCATAAATCTGAAAAATCTTATCCTATTATTGCATTCGACTTCGGGATAAAAGAAAATATTTTGAGACTGTTGACAGAACATGTTGGGAAAGTAAAAGTTGTAAATGCAGAGACTCCTTTTGAAGAAATTATTAAGTTAAAACCTAAGGGCATTTTCTTATCAAATGGTCCTGGCGACCCAGAGCCTTGTGATTATGCAATAGAAAATATCAAAAAATTTTTAAAAGAACAAATACCTATTTTTGGTATATGTCTTGGGCATCAGCTTCTTGCTCTTGCAGGAGGAGCCAAAACACACAAAATGAAATTTGGTCACCATGGAGCTAATCACCCAGTTCAAGACATGTTATCCAAAGATGTTTTTATTACTAGTCAAAATCATGGTTTTGCTGTCGATATTAATACTCTTCCATCAAATATAAAGGTTACACATATATCTTTATTTGATAAATCTTTACAAGGTATAGAGTTTTTAGATGCACCAGCTTTTAGTTTTCAGGGTCATCCAGAGGCAAGCCCTGGACCTCAAGAAATTCAAATCCTCTTTAAAAAATTTAGTCTAATGGTAGAAGATTATGCCGAAACGTAAGGATATATCTTCTGTATTAATAATTGGTGCTGGACCAATTATCATCGGTCAAGCGTGTGAATTTGATTATTCTGGTGCCCAGGCCTGCAAAGCTCTCAAAGAAGAAGGATTTAGAGTAATTCTTGTTAATTCTAATCCAGCAACAATTATGACAGATCCTCTATTAGCAGATGCTACTTATATTGAGCCTATTCACTGGGAATCAGTTGAAAAAATAATAGAAAAAGAAAAACCTGATGCAATTCTTCCAACTATGGGTGGTCAAACAGCGTTAAACACGGCTTTAACATTAGACAAGAAAGGTATTCTTAAAAAGCATGATGTGGTTTTAATTGGAGCCAATCGAGAAGCCATAGATAAAGCGGAAGATAGACAACTTTTTGACGAAACCATGAAAGCTATAGATCTTGAAACTCCTTCATCTGGAATAGAGCATTCGATGAATGACGCGCTTGAGGTTCAAAAAAAAATTGGCTTCCCATGTATTATTAGACCTTCTTTTACTATGGGCGGTACCGGTGGAGGCATTGCTTACAATATTAAAGAATTTAAATCAATTTGTGAGAAAGGGCTCGAGTTATCTCCTACAAGTGAACTTTTAATTGATGAATCTCTTATTGGCTGGAAAGAATTTGAAATGGAGGTTGTTAGAGACTGTGAAGATAATTGTATTATTGTTTGTTCTATTGAGAACTTAGATCCTATGGGCATACATACCGGAGACTCAACCACAGTTGCACCGGCTCAAACTCTAACAGACAAAGAGTTTCAAATAATGCGAAATGCTTCTTTTAAGATTTTAAGAGAAATCGGAGTAGATACTGGGGGATCAAATGTTCAGTTTGCAGTAAATCCTGAGAATGGAAAGATGGTGGTCATTGAAATGAATCCAAGGGTCAGTAGATCGTCAGCCCTAGCATCAAAAGCAACTGGATTTCCAATAGCAAAAGTAGCTGCATTGTTATCAGTTGGCTATACACTTGATGAACTTAAAAATGATATAACGGGCGGCCTTACTCCAGCATCATTCGAACCAAGCATTGATTATATAGTTACAAAAATACCAAAATTTGCTTTTGAAAAGTTCCCTCAGGCAAGCCCAAAATTAACCACACAAATGAAATCTGTTGGAGAAGTCATGTCAATTGGTTCAAACTTTCAAGAATCATTCCAGAAGGCATTATGTAGTATGGAAGAAGGTCTTAATGGATTAAATTCTTTATCAACAAATGGCATGTTTGCATCTGATGAAATGATTAAAAGTGAATTAACAATTCCAGGCCCAAAAAGAATTTTTTATCTTTCTGATGCTATTAGAAAAGGTTGGACGTTAGAAAAAATCCATTCCCTTACAAAAATTGATTATTGGTTTTTAGACCAAATATCTGAATTGATTCATATAGAAGAAGAAATTAAGAGTATGAAGATTAAAGAACTGGACAAAAAATATCTTTTAGATATTAAAGAAAAAGGTTTCTCAGATAGTAGAATTGCAGAGATGCTAGGACTTACCGAAGATGCAGTAAGAGAACATAGGAAAAATCTTAATATAAATCCAGTTTTTAGAAGAGTTGATACATGTGCTGCAGAATTTGCAACCTCAACCTGTTATATGTATTCATCTTATGGAGGTAAATGTGAGAGCAGGCCGACTAATAACAAAAAAATTCTTGTTTTAGGAAGTGGGCCAAATAGAATAGGTCAGGGCATTGAGTTTGATTATTGCTGCGTTCATGCTTCTTTAGCGATGCAAGAAGAAGGTTATGAATCAATTATGGTGAATTGTAATCCTGAAACTGTATCCACAGACTATGATGTATCGAATAGGCTTTATTTTGAACCTATAACTGCTGAAAAAATTTTAGACATAATCGAAATTGAAAAACCTGAAGGTGTAATTATACAATTTGGTGGACAAACGCCCCTTAAATTAGCAGATTTTTTATCTGATAAAGGCGTAAATATTCTAGGTACAAACGTTGATGCTATTGATAGATCTGAAGATCGTGAAAGATTTCAAGAGCTAGTAAATAAATTACAGTTAAAACAACCCTCTAATGCAACTGCAAAGAATGTAAATGAGGCACTCGAAAAGGCTGAAAAAATTGGGTTTCCAATTGTTGTAAGACCGTCATATGTTCTTGGTGGAAGAGCAATGCAACTTGTAAATAACATAAAAGAACTAGAAAAATATTTAAATGAGGCTGTTGAAGTCTCAAACAGCAAGCCAATTCTTTTAGATAGCTATCTTACAGATGCAATAGAAGTCGATGTGGATGTTGTATCAGATGGAGGAAATATTGAAATTGGTGGTATTTTGCAACATATTGAACAAGCAGGAATTCATTCAGGTGATTCGGCGTGCTCATTACCCCCATATAGCCTTTCAGAAGAAATTCAGAACATAATGAAGAAACAGGCAATAGATATTGCTCAGGAGTTAGATGTAATTGGGTTAATGAATATCCAGTTCGCTGTCAAAGATAATGACGTATATATAATTGAAGTTAACCCGCGCGCTTCAAGAACGGTACCTTTTATATCTAAAGCAATTGGAAATTCCTTGGCAAAGGTAGCCTCCAAAGCAATGATAGGTAAAACTTTAAAAGATCAGATGTTCTCTTCTAAACTGCCTAAGGGATTGTCATTTGTAAAAGAAGCAGTCATGCCTTTTGATAAATTTCCGCATGTTGATCCAATACTTGGTCCTGAAATGAAATCTACAGGCGAGGTAATGGGCATAGGTCCAAATTTTGGTGAAGCTTACGCTAAAGCTCAAAAAGGGGCTAACAAAACTCTAAGAAGATCTGGAGTCGTATTTATTAGTGTAAAAAATTCAGATAAGAAATATCTTGAAAAGTTTGCTCCTGAAATAATTAATGCAGGATTTAATATTGTAGCAACTTCAGGAACTGCAGATTTTATAGAAGAGCTGGGACTATCAGTAAAAAGAGTTAATAAAGTTGCTGAGGGAAGACCGCATATAGTAGATAACTTATTAAATAATGAAATTGATTTAGTGATCAACACAACTGAGGGAACACAATCTATTAAAGATTCTGCCTCGATAAGACAAAGCGCACTCAGGAATAAAATATTTTGTACTACGACTATGTTTGGAGCTTTTGCGATAATTGATGCATTTAAGAGCAATGAAGATAATTGGACATACAGCACGCTTCAAGAAATAAATAAATAATTTATCAAATTGTTATAATGCCATTATGAGCAGAATACCACTTACAAAAGACGGAGAAACTTCAATCAAAGAAAAGCTTTCAGAATTAAAGTTTAAGGAACGACCTCAAATCTCCCAAGCTATTGCTGAAGCAAGAGCTCATGGTGATTTAAAAGAAAATGCTGAATACCATGCTGCAAAAGAACTCCAAGGATTGATAGAAGCAAAAATCAGTGAAATGGAAAATGCTATAGCTAATGCACAAATTATTGATGTAAAAGAAATCCCTGAAACTGGTAGGGTTGTTTTTGGATCAACTGTAAAACTTTATGATATTGACGATAATCATGAGGTTATTTACAAAATAGTTGGAAACTTAGAATCTGATCCTGAAAAAGGATATATTTCTATTGATACTCCAATTGCAAAAGGACTTGTTGGAAAATTTGTCGATGATGAGGTGTCTGTTCAAACTCCTTCTGGAACTTTGAGTTACGAAATTCTAGAAGTAAAACACCTTTAAGCAATGCATTCAGATAATTGGGCTCAAAAAGCTAAACAAATGGGCTATCGGTCAAGAGCAGTTTTTAAGTTAGAAGAAATATTACAAAAAATAAGAATCAAAGATGTTCTAAATATTCTAGACTTAGGCTCAGCTCCAGGAGGTTGGTCTCAACTTACAAAAAAAAAATATCCTAATGCAGAAGTCTTTGCTATTGATGTTTTGGATATGGACCCAATTGATGGAGTAAATTTTTTTCATGAAAGTATTGAAAACATATCCAATATAGAAGCTATTAATTCACTAAAGGGTAACTTTAATCTTGTAATTTCGGATATAGCCCCAAACATAACAGGCATAAGCGCAATTGATGGTGAAAATATTTTTGAGTTAAACCAATTAACTATCGAAGTTGCAAAAAATTTTTTGGATTCAGGCGGAACTTTAATAATGAAGACATTTCAAAATAATATGTTAAAAAGTTTGAGAAAAGATATGGAATTATCATTCAAGATAGTACAAACTTATAAACCTGCTGCATCAAAAAAACAATCTGGCGAAATTTATCTTTATGGGGTTAAATAATTTATGAGTAGTTTTATGAGAAATTTAGTTGTATGGGTGGTCCTAGGATCGCTAATGTTTTATGTCTTTAATTATATCGAAAGTGGTTCGCCTAGTCAGGAAATTGAATTCAGTGAATTAAGAAAAGAGGCTCTTGGGGATAATGTAAAAGAAGTTACCTTTAAGGGTGATCGTGAGACTATGACAGGCACTTATTTAGATGGAACAAAATTCTATACTCAATATCATAAGGATGATAATTTTGCTGAGGTGCAAAATATTCTAAAAGATAATAATGTTCCATTTAGTTACGAAAAGGTTGAACAACCATCTATATTTTCACAATTACTTATTGGGGCTTTCCCAATAATATTACTCTTGGCTATATTTTTCTTTTTTATGAGACAAATGCAGGGAGGTATGTCTGGTAAAGGCGGCCCCATGTCATTTGGAAAGAGCAAGGCTAAATTAATGGAAGGAGGTAAGGTTAAAACAACCTTCAAAGATGTTGCAGGATGTGAAGAGGCCAAACAAGACGTTCAAGAGTTAGTAGATTTTTTGAAAGATCCTACTAAGTTTCAAAAACTTGGTGGAAAAATACCTAGAGGCGTTCTAATGGTGGGTCCTCCTGGTACTGGTAAAACACTTATTGCAAGAGCAGTAGCAGGTGAAGCAAAGGTTCCTTTCTTCACAATCTCTGGTTCTGACTTTGTTGAAATGTTCGTTGGTGTTGGCGCATCAAGAGTTCGAGATATGTTTGAACAAGCAAAGAAACAAGCACCATGCATTGTTTTTATTGATGAAATTGATGCTGTTGGAAGACACAGAGGTGCAGGGCTTGGTGGAGGTCATGATGAAAGAGAACAGACATTAAACCAGTTACTTGTTGAGATGGATGGTTTTGAGGGTAATGATGGAGTAATAGTTATTGCAGCAACTAACAGACCAGATGTTCTTGATCCTGCATTGTTAAGACCTGGAAGATTTGATAGACAGGTTGTGGTGGATTTACCTGATATTAGAGGCAGAGAAGCCATCCTGAAAGTTCATATGAGAAAAGTTCCATTGGATGCAGATGTTGATCCTTTAGTGATTGCTAGAGGCACGCCTGGTTTCTCTGGAGCAGACTTAGCTAACTTAATTAATGAAGCTGCATTATTTGCTGCAAGGTATTCAGATAAAAAAATCGATCAATCTCATTTAGATTTAGCTAAAGATAAAATTATGATGGGTGCAGAGCGAAAGTCTATGATCTTAAGTGAAGAGCAAAAAAGAATAACTGCATATCATGAGGCAGGACATGCCATTGTAGGAAAACTTTCTCCTAAACACGATCCTGTATATAAAGTTACTATAATTCCAAGAGGAAGAGCATTAGGTGTAACTATGTTTTTGCCTGAAGAAGATACATATATGCAAAGCAAAGAATATCTAGAAGGAAGAATCGCTGCATTATTTGGAGGAAGAATCGCTGAATGTATTATTAATGGAGATAAGGGTATTACTACAGGTGCTTCTAATGATATTGAGGTGGCAACTAATATTGCAACTAGCATGGTTACTAAATGGGGGCTTTCAAAAAATGTAGGACCGCTAAAATATGGTGAAGATGAAGGAAGTCCATTCCTTGGAAGATCTGTAGGAGCGCCATCTCAAAACATGAGCAACGAAACAGCTAAATTGATAGACAAAGAAGTGAAATCAATTATTGATTCTTGTTATGTAAAAGCTGAAAATATATTAAAAGAAAATTTAGATAAACTTAATGTAATGGCTGATGCGCTTTTGAAATATGAAACTATAGATGCTAATCAGATTGATGACATTATGGCAGGCGCCACGCCTAGAGAGCCAAAAGGTTGGTCAGACGATACTCCTTCTGGCAAAGCATCTAAAAAAACTTCAATAAAAGGAACTGCAGAAGAGTTATAATTTTCACTAATGAATCTAAAATTTGGCACCGATGGGATAAGGGGACCTGTTGAGAGCGTTATAACACCCGAGGCTTGTTTAAAAATTGGACATGCTACTGGCATTGTCATGAAGGAGCTGGGGTGGAATACAGTTGTAATTGGAAAAGATACTAGAATATCTGGTTACATGCTCGAATCCGCTCTTCAAGCTGGATTTATAGCTGCTGGTGTTAATGTAAATCTTTTAGGTCCATTGCCTACACCAGGCGTAGCATATCTTTCAAAAACATTAAGAAATAAATTTGGAGTTGTAATTAGTGCATCTCATAATGATTTTCTAGATAACGGAATAAAAATTTTTAATGAAGATGGAGAAAAGATCTCAAGAGATATTGAAAAAAGAATTGAGAAGTATATTTCTTCAGATTTAATCCCAGTAGAGACATCTAAGATAGGCAAAGCTTACAGGTTTGATGAATCAGGGCCTAGATACATAGAGTTTTGTAAATCTACTGTGCCATCAGATATATCATTTTCATCTCTTCGAATTGTAATAGACTGTGCAAATGGAGCTTGTTACAAGGTAAGCCCTAAAATATTTGAGGAATTAGGAGCAGAAGTTATAACAATTGGTAACAAGCCTGATGGATATAATATAAATCAGAAATGCGGATCAACTCATCCCGAAGTTGTTCAAGAAGCAGTTATTAAACATAGAGCTGATTATGGTATTTCACTTGATGGTGATGGAGATAGAGTTATTTTAGTAGATGAAAAGGGGAATATTCTAGATGGAGACGATTTACTTTATATTTTAGCTTTCTCAAATCCAAATAGAACGGGTCCATGGTCAGGCGTAGTAGGTACGCTTATGAGTAATCTTGGTTTAGAAGACGGAATAAAGAAACTAGGATATGAATTTAAGAGAGCAGATGTTGGTGATAAATATGTTAGCAAGATGCTCTCTGATAAAGGCTGGATGCTAGGTGGAGAGGCATCAGGACATATTATATGTAAGGATTTAGTAAGCACTGGTGATGGAACCATTGCAGCTCTCAAAGTAATATCATCATTATTGCTATTAGAGAAAAAGCCAACAGAAGTTTTGTCTAACTATACAAAGATTCCTCAAATAAATAAGGCTGTACAAGTTTCCAATAAAGATATCATCAATGACAAGGACCTTAAATCTTTTTTAAAAGAAATAGGATCTGACATGACTGTTGGAAGAGTATTGGTAAGACCATCAGGTACGGTATCTAAGATTAGAATTATGGTCGAAGCACCAGAAAAAGAAGTTGCAGAAAAGTACGCTCAGGATATTGAAAAAATCATTAGGTCAAAAGCATGATAATTGCTAATTGGAAATGTAATGGAAGTATAGAAATGATGCTTTCATGGACAGATGATTATGTGAAAGAATGCGATGATATTCATACATTTGATACATTTGTGGGAGTGGCACCACCATCAATATATTTTGAAACGTTTAGCGTAGAAATTAGTCATTTAAACATTCTTGGGGGAGTGCAAGATATAGATTATTTAGATGGATCAAGAACTGGTGCAATCTCTGTTGATATGTTGATTGATTTGGGTTGCGACTTTTCAATAATAGGCCATTCTGAGAGACGACAAATATTTAATGAAGATAATAATTTGATAAGAAAGAAACTTAAAAGTCTTAATGAAAAAATTATGACCATATTATGTATTGGTGAAACAAAAGAAGAAAATGATAAGGGTATAACAAAAGATGTGCTTAAAAATCAACTTGAAATAGTTAATGGATTAGACCTAGATACACAATTTACAGTTGCTTACGAGCCCGTTTGGGCAATTGGGAGCGGAATAACACCTAAACCAAAAGATATAAATGAAATTCATAAATATATAAAAGATGTTGTACAATCCAATTCTGTAAATAACCGCACACCTAAAGTTTTATATGGTGGAAGTGTTACAGATAAAAATGCTGAAAGTTTTTTTACAGAAGAATTTGTAGATGGTGCATTAGTAGGTGGCGCTTCATTAGATGGCTCTTCCTTTGCATCAATAGTAAATATTTTTAATGGAATTGATAAATAATGGTTACTTTTATTACAGTCACATGCGTAATTTTGACAATAGCTATAATTACTTTGGTTTTACTTCAACAAGGAAAAGGTTCTGATTTAGGTTCAGCATTTGGAGGAGGTTCATCAAACTCTATGTTTGGAGCATTAGGCCCTTCAGACTTTCTTGGAAAACTTACTTATATGTTAGTAGCAGTTTGGTTAATTCTCTCATTATTATTGGCTTATTTATTAAAAAGTGATAATTCAGAAACACTATTTGAAGATCCTTTAATTCAAGAAGCAATGCAAGAAGGATTGTCTGAAGAAATACCCAAAGAATAAGACTAATTGGTACCGAAGGCGGGACTTGAACCCGCACGAGTTTTCACTCACTAACCCCTCAAGCTAGCGTGTCTACCAATTCCACCACTTCGGCTTAAAAAACGTGATTATAACAACATTATATTTTTTCTAATATAAAATTTACTTGACCAATCTGACTTACTTTCATAAACTTCATGTTCGCTGCGTTGCGGGGTGGAGCAGTCTGGTAGCTCGTCGGGCTCATAACCCGAAGGTCGTTGGTTCAAATCCAGCCC
>NHJX01000012.1 GCA_002169105.1 Gammaproteobacteria bacterium TMED226
AATAATAGATACTTCAGCTTGTCTTGTTTCAGATTCAACATTTGCGAACTCATATGTTCTATCTGAATCAACTGTTTCACAAAAGCCTGAGCCTTTTATACCACCAAAACAACCTGTCCATTGCATAGGGATTGCTGCTGCTGGGTGGCCAGCTGGGAAAAGTCCTGGGAATTTCTGGACAGCTACAGAGTAATCATTGTCTCCCATATGATAGTAATCTCTTGTTGAATAAGAGCCTTTAGCTACAACTGTGTAGTTATCATTAATATCATGCTTAAGTTCAATGGTTGTCATTTCAAATGTTTGCTTATGCTCTGGATCTCTATTGATATTAACTTTATCAAGAGAATTTAGAACAGTTGCTCCAGCATATGAATTATTATCGGCAGTACTATTTAAACCAGCAATAAAGTTAAATATTGCAGCAGTGCTTCCTCTTGTGTCTCCAGGCTGACCGAATGTTCCAGTTTGAAAAGGATCACAACCAAATACTGGATGAGAAGCACAAACAATGATTCCTATGTTTTGTCTGTTATCATCACTCTCTGATCTGTCATGTGTAAATTGAAGCGAAGTTTGATCTGAAATATCAAAGTCAACAGAAAGCCTTAAGCCGTATTGATCTCTTCCATCAATATCATTTCCTGTATGAATATTTTCAATAACACCGTCTCTTTCAAACGTTGTATATGATAATCTTGCAGCAACTTTATCACTGAAAGGCATATTTAACATTAAATTTGATCTAGAAGAATTGTAATTACCAGCTGAAACATCAAATGAGCCTTCCCATTCTGAGGTTGGTCTTGCTGTAATAACATTTACCAAACCTTGAACAGCATTTCTTCCGTTTAATGTTCCCTGAGGACCTTTTAAAACCTCAATTCTCTCTAAATCATGAAAACCAATCTCAGCAATTGATGAACTGCCATATTCATGTCCATTCATTGAAACAACTAATGAACCCACAACAGCAGCACCAACTCCATATGAGCCAACGCCCCTCATAGAGTATGAGGCNCCCGAGCCAATAGCTTTGTCTGTTATCAAACCTGGAACTACTTCAGCTAAGTCACTAAAATCATCAATCATATTGCTATCTATTGATTCAGCTGTGAAAGCTTCAACAGAAACAGCAAGATCTTGGATGGATTTTTCTTTCTTAGTAGCTGTAACAACAACTTCTTCAATTTCTTGCGAAACGATATTCAATGAAAAAATTAAAGAAAAGGATGCACAAAAACTAAATGTAATCTTTAAAAAATTGTTCATATTAACCCCCCTAATATGGCTGTATTGAACTTATAATCTACACTAACTATAGCACTATAAAAGTTATCTACAAAATAAATATACATAAATTTATGTGTTATTTATAACGACAAATAAGCTATGTTTATTCAGCTTTATGCCAAGGATGGCACTTAGAAACTCTCTTTAAAGCTAGGTAAGTTCCTTTAAAGACGCCCTCACTCAATATGACTTCAATTGCATAAGCAGAACATGTGGGATGAAATCTACAAGTTGGTGGAAATAAAGGTGAAATAAAGTATCTATAAAACCTAATTGGTAAGATAAAAGCTTTAGCAATCATAAAATCTATATATTGTTCTCTTTTACAATCTCTTTAACAGCCTCGCTTAACTTAAGAACATTTGTATCTGTACTTCCGATTCTTCTTATTGAGACAGTCCTATCATTCATTTCATTTTTTCCAATTGCTAAAATAATTGGTACTTTTTTGGAACTATGTTCCCTGACTTTATAGCTAATCTTTTCATTTCTAAGATCAACTTCAGCCCTTATACCTTGTTCTTTTAATAATTCCATAATTTCAACTGAGTAGTCATTAACATCAGAAATAATGGATGCAATTACAACCTGCTGAGGNGCTAACCATAAAGGGAATTTACCAGAATAATTCTCTATTAATATTCCTATAAATCTTTCAAAAGATCCTAAGACAGCTCGATGAATCATAACTGGTTTATGTTTTTTACCATCCTCACCAATATACTCAGCATCAAGTCTTTCAGGAAGATTGAAGTCAGCTTGAAATGTTCCACACTGCCACTCTCTTCCAATTGCATCTGTAAGAACAAAATCGAGTTTTGGACCATAAAAAGCTCCATCTCCTTCTACAGTTTCATAAGGAATTTTTAATTTTTTAATTGCTGATTCAAGAGCATTTTCTGCTTTGTCCCATGTTTCATCTGAGCCAACTCTAGTTTCTGGTCTAGTAGAAAATTTAATATCAAAATTCTTAAATCCTAATTCCATGTAAACTTCTGATAATAGTTCTATAAAAAGTCCAGTTTCATCTGCTATCTGGTCTTCAGTGCAAAATATATGTCCATCATCTTGTGTAAAACCTCTTACGCGCATAAGACCGTGCATTGTTCCAGAAGCTTCATATCGGTGACATGATCCAAACTCTGCATATCTAATTGGGAGGTCTTTATATGATCTTATACCTTGATTATAAACTTGAACATGACATGGGCAGTTCATCGGTTTTAATGCATTAACTCTTTTTTCGTTTGCGTGCTCTTCATCAATTTCTGTAATAAACATGTTTTCTCTATACTTATCCCAGTGGCCTGATGCTTCCCATAATTTCCTATCAACAACCTGAGGCGTATTAATTTCTTGATAATTATTGCCATCAAGTTTTTTTCGCATAAATGCTTGAAGTGTTTTATATATTGTCCATCCATATGGATGCCAGAAAACCAAACCAGGCGCTTCTTCCTGAAAATGAAACAAATCCATTTCTTTACCAATTTTTCTATGGTCTCTTTTTTGAGCTTCTTCAATTATATTTAAATATTTTTCTAAATCTTTTTCAGTGTTCCATGCTGTTCCATAAATTCTTGTTAGCATGGTATTTTTTGAATCACCTTTCCAGTATGCGCCAGAAACTCTTGTGAGTTTGAATGCTCCAATAAAACCAAGATTAGGTAAATGTGGTCCCTTGCAAAGGTCTACAAAAATGTCATTATCTTGATAGTAGAGTTGAAAATTATCTTCTTGGTCAGATTCATTAATAATAGCTTCTTTATATGGCTCATCCAAATCTTTAAATACTTTTAAAGAATCTTTTTTGTTTGAAAGCTTCTTTGTGATGTTTGATTTAGTTGAAATGATTTTTTTCATCTCATTTTCTATCTTTTGAAGGTCATCAATCGATATTGAGACTTCTGANTCTACGTCATAGTAAAAACCATCATCAATAGTTGGTCCAATTGCAAGTCGTGCATTTGGATAGATATTTTTCAACGCAGATGCAAGAACNTGAGCAGTTAATGTATGCCTCATTATTTCTAATCCATTATCTGAATCAATTGTAATAATTGAAATTAAAGAATCTCCNTCAATAACGTCATGAAGGTCTTTCTGCTCACCATCTACAATTACTGCTACAGCAGATTTTGCAAGACCGGGACCGATATCTTTTGCAAGATCATATCCAGATGATCCTTCCGGCAATTCTCTTGTGCTGTTATCAGGTAATGTAATTTTCATAAGCATCTATATTATAGTTTGGATACAAGATTTTTAATAAACTTATTTTATAGGAAGATAGATAACAGTATTAGTTGATAGTATCATAATGAATATTAAGCATGTAATTATTGGTCCTAGGTATGTTCGNCCAGTCATCTTAAAAAAAATTCTATTAAAGTAGGGAAGAATGAACATCANAGGTACGATCCCGAATAGCAAATTTACACTTAGCCAGTTTGTAGTCCAATATACAGTTCCTGTTAATGCATAAGTTACGTATTGAATAATTATTATTAAGATCAATCCTAAGGAGTTTGCAAAGCCAGCAATTAAGCTTGATTGCCATTCTGGTTGCCCATCAAATCTCATAGAACCATTAACCCTCAAAGAATTTGAAAAGAAAAAAATAAAAAATAGAGGGAAATACATTAGAAGAACTAATATCATTTCTAATTGAAATATTCTCACCCCCATAAACCAGAACCTATAATCAACATGAAATAAGAAATAATTTAGAAATAAAATTAAGTAATACAGACAAAAAATCAAAATTCCTAAAGCAATAGTTCTAATTAACTCCGACTTTGAAATTTGTAACCCCCATGAGTCAGAATTGATGCCATGATGTTTACCAAAAAAATAGAATGATAGATAAAATATAATTATCCCAACTCCGCCATTAAATGCGGCCCATAGCATTACAGAATTATTCATTCTTTGAGGAAAAAACCATGTTAGTTCTCGACTAGCAGCATCCACAAATAGAATTTTTGCGATATCTACCATTGGAATGAATGATACACATGCAATAGATGCGCTTATAACGAATATTGACCAAAAAACTAATTTACCCATCTTTGTTTGCTTTGGAAGAGGCTCGGGTATTGGCTTTATTATTTCTTTAAAAAAACTAAATTTTAATAACATTCTTGTTAGCGGCACTAACATTAATAAAGAAACTACCATATTGATTAAGGTAAACAGTTCTTTAAATTGCCAAATTTGATTATAGCCATCAATTTTATTTGGAAATCCAAATACTGTTTCAAAATAATTTATTTGGTTAGCTGTAGCCTCATTGTTGTATGGTTGAAATGGATGTAAAAGTTTTTCGTTATATATAACTCTTAAATTTTTATTATCTTTATTGCCGTAATATTTACCTAGCTCAACTTTATTAAGCTGCTTATCACTCTCTAAAACATTATTTATAACTCTTAATGATTCTGGAGCTATCTGCATGTTTGCAGCATCCCAGCCTTTGAGCTCGTTTCTAAAAGCCCCTTCATCATACAAGGCATAACTAATACCCATATTTGATTTAGAATCTCTTAAAATGTTATCTCTTAAAGTCAAAACATATCCAGAAATAAAAACTGAGTCTAATTTACTTTTGCTATTTGTTTTAATAGCCTCCTTCCCAAAAAAATTTGCTCCTCTAATTGCTGCATTGCCGCCCATAGAGTGGCCTGTAGAGCCTATTTTATTAATATCAACAAAGGAGAAATTGCCCTCATAAGCATAATTAACTAAAGCGAACATCCCGTAGCCCTGTGTGGTGGCTGCTAACCTACTTACTGATGATGAAGACATTCCTTGGGCATATGGATCAATTAAAGCAACAGCAAAGCCCCTTCTCGAAAGTTCTATCGCTATGTTTGATAACGCCTCTTTAGATCTTTGAAATCCTGGAACAACAACCACAAATGGAACTTTAGTTGAACTATCTGCAAGTTTAGGTCTATATAAATCATAGACTAGGGTTTGACCATTATCTGTTTTGAGAGATTTAAGTTCAATTGAAACATTGCCAAAACTTGTTTGGACTAAAGATGCTAGAAAACTTGATATAAAAATAATAGTAAGACAGATAAAGAAAAGCTTATTTGTTTTTATATAATTAACCATAATTTAGAATAAAAAATTATTTTAATGCCTTCTTAGTTAAATGGATATAACAAATCCCTCCTAAGGATTAGTTGCAGGTTCGATTCCTGCAGAGGGCACCAAAAAAAAGCCGGCAGTAAGCCAGCTTTTTGTTTTAAAAATATTTATTCATCGAAGTCGCTAGCCTGAGGAACGTGAACACCGCCATAGGCTGCTGGTGAATAGTGTTGAGTTTTTGAAACCCATTTTCCATTTTCCTTAACCCAGTTCATTGTAACTCTTGTTCTGTATGGACTGGTTTCTCCACTAACCTCTGTCATACCTTCATAATAGAATCTCACAAAAACAACCTCATCTGCTATTTGCATAGCCTCAGGATAATAAATGTTCAATGACCCACCCTGATTTGAAGCAGCCCAACTTGCAGCCGTTTGTTTGGTGAGTGGCTTATGGAAGCTTCCATCTGAATTAGTATTATAAGTACCAGATTTACTTTCATATTTAACAGCTTTGCTCCAATCTTGATCATTTCTTGCATCAAAATATTCAGATAAAGCTTTTAAAACTTCCTTTTCTGATGAGGTGTGGCCATCAGCAAAAACAAGACCAGTAACTAACATCATGCACACGAAATATATATTTTTCATTATTCTCTCCTTAATAGAATTAAGTCTTAAATAATACAGCAAGAGGTTGTAAAAAAAATTTATTTTATATGTAAAATATGAGTATATTTCTTTTAAGGCACTAACCAATTAGATTCTAATTCGTCATCCCATTTGTGAATTGCTCTTCTATGACCAGAACTCTTCAAATAAAGAAATTCAAGAGAAGTAAAAGTAAAAATTAAAACAGAAAAATTATCATANCCATCTTCCGGTTCGAAATCTTGTATATCATATTTTTCTGGATCTTTAATTAATTTTGTAGATCCTCCTTTAATTGAATAGCATTTTTTTGACCTGTTAGTAGAATTTTNCCAAGCTGACTTTGTTATTTCATCATCAAAGTGCACCTTTATATTTCCNTTTAATTTAATTTGTACCTTTAAAGCAGGGTCATATCCAATAACACTTGCTGAAGAACAAGCTGTGAGTTGTTGTATCTTTGAAGACCTATAATCTGTATGGAATCTCATCAATTTTTTTTGTAAATTAAACTCTCTGAGTACCATTACTCTAGAATTAATATTTTCACCATCAAATGATGAAACAACCATGGTATGGAAAAGCGTTTGGGCATTATCAACAGCTTCTGACAGAATATTGTCTGCAATTTCCAAAGTTTTATTAATATCAGAATATATGTCAGGAACTTCTATTTTTAAATTTTCAGTCATGATTTAACATTCCACGCAGTTCCGTCACTAGTATCTTTTATTTCTATACCAAGTTCAGCCAGTTCATCTCGAATTGAATCAGCAAGATCAAAATTCTTTTCAATTTTTGCATCATTCCTTTTAGAAATAAGATCTTCAACTTTATTTTTAATATCATCAGAGATTTTATTAAAAGACTCGTCTTGGAATATCCCCAGAACCGAACCAATTAATGACAACTTTGATTTAATAATTTTTTTATTAGCCTCATCATCAGGATTGTATTCTTTGGCAATCTTATTGAGTTCAGCTATTAACCCAGGGGTATTTAAGTCATCTAAAAGCGCCGATATAGTTTTATTATCAATTTTGTCATTTGAGCTTACGACTTCATCTTTTATATCATCTATTATCTTATATATCTTATTTAGTAACTTTTTAGATTGATGTATGATTTTTTCATTCCAATCAAGGCCTTGCCTGTAATGAGATGATAAAAGAGCCAGTCTGATGACCTCACCATGATTATTCTTTATTAAATCTCTTACCAGAATAATATTTCCAAGAGACTTTGACATCTTTTCACCTTCGATGGTTACAAATCCATTATGCATCCAATATTTTGCATATGAATTTGGTTTATCTATATCAGCAACTGAACAACAGCTTTGAGCAATTTCATTTTCATGATGTGGAAAAATTAAATCCCTACCACCTCCATGAATATCAAAAGGTAATCCAAGTGTTTTTTCTGACATAGCAGAACATTCTGTATGCCATCCAGGCCTTCCAAAACCCCATGGCGAATCCCAACCTGGCTGAGTATTATCACTTGGTTTCCATAAAACAAAATCAGAAGGGTCTTTCTTAAAAGGCGCTACCTCGACCCTGCTGCCAGCAATCTGCTCCTCTCTATTTCTATTCGATAATTTTCCATAATTTGGAAAGGATGGAACATGGAAAAGAACATGCCCTTCTTTCTCGTAAGCAAAATCTTTATCTATTAAATCTTTAATTAACTCAATCATTTCTGGAATGAACTCGGTAGCTTTTGGTTGAATATCTGGTTCTAAAACATTCAACATAGCCATGTCTTCATTATAGATTTGTGTATACTTTTCAGTAATTTTAGTTATTTCAATATTTTGTTCTTTTGCTGCTTCAATAATCTTATCGTCTATATCGGTAATGTTTGAAACGTATGTAACTTTTGGATACAAAAATCTCAGAGTTCTTACAAACGTATCAAAGACTACTGCCATTCTTGCATTACCAATATGTGCAAAATTATATACAGTTGGTCCGCATGCATATAATTTAATATGACTTGAATCAATTGGAATGAATATTTCTTTTTCTCTATTTAGAGTATTAAATATTTTTAATTCTTGCACTATTTGCACCATGTTCAAAAACTTCAACTGAAACTAGCTTAACTCTATTTTTAGTCTCTGAAGAGATGTATCCATCTACGAAATTGAATGTGTAATCTGCAAATTTTTCACATCCTACGTCATCAAATTCAATAATTTTTGCTATCTTTCCTTCTTGAAGATTAATAAGTTTTTCTTTTTCTGGGTCATCATTTGCAATAATCAAGGTGTGATCGAAGTGAGACTCAATCCATCGACGAACTTGTTTAAATCCACCAAAGTCATAAACCCAAGAATTTTCATCTAATTCAGAAGTTTCTAAAACCAACTTAAAACCCAGGCTATATCCATGAATATACTTACAATCTGATTTAGCTCTCCATTGACGGAATGCACACGAAAATCCATTCTCAGCNCCAAACGTCTTAATTATTTGAAAAGTTTTCATAAAATTATTTTAAACTAATTATCTGCAATTCTCTCAATGCGTTTAATAACGGAATGAGTGGCATTCCTCTAACAGAATAAGAAGATCCTTCTACATTAGAAAATAAATTACAACCAAGAGATTCAAACTTATATGCACCGGCAGCATGAATGGGATTTTCTATTTCAACATAATTTTTGATTTCTTCATCAGACAAATCGTGCATTTTTAACTCAACCGTTTCGCTATATTCCCATAAGCACTTATTATTTAAAAATAAACATACTCCACTATTTTGAGAGTGTGTTTGACCAGACAATAGCTTTAAATTTTCGATTGCTTTGTCGGTGTTCCCAGGCTTGTTAAAAATAGTTTTTCCCAAAACACACATTTGATCTCCACCAATAACTACTGCTTCTTTATTTTGTGAACTCACAATACTTGCTTTTGCTTTTGCCAAATGAATGACCTGCTCGCTAAATGGTAAATTAGCTATCTTATCTTTTAAAGAGTCTTCATTAGCATTGGAAACAGTTACATCAAACTCTATGCCAGCCTCTTCGAGCATTAACTTTCTGCTTTTTGAACCAGAAGCAAGAATGATTGGTGCTGTGGGTTTGATACTGGAATATTCCAGAAATCTGCTCATTTAATATTTTTTTGGAGAGTGAATAAGACTTATGAATTCTTCTCTAGCTTTATTATCAGATCTAAAAGTTCCCAACATTCTTGATGTTATTGTGCTTGATTCAGTTTTA
Organism: Gammaproteobacteria bacterium TMED226; assembly: GCA_002169105.1. GTDB lineage: Bacteria > Pseudomonadota > Gammaproteobacteria > Magnimaribacterales > D2472 > SAR86A. Next base: position 9,271 of record NHJX01000012.1, read on the forward strand.
TGGACGCCTCTTGTGCTCATACACTGGTGATTAGCGTCTATAACAACAGCAACGCCTTTTGGTTGTAGAACCTTATCAATTGTATCTGCTATTTGTGCTGTCATTGTTTCTTGTGTCTGAAGTCTTTTTCCAAATAAATCAACTAACCTAGCCAATTTACTAATTCCAACAACTCTTTTTTTTGGAATATAACCAATGTGAGCAACACCAACAATTGGAACCATATGATGTTCACAATGAGATTCTACTCTTATGTTTCTTACTATAACTGCATCATCATAACCTTCAACCTCTTCAAAAGTTCTGCTTAAAATTTCCTCAGCATCTTCTTTATAACCAGAGAAAAATTCTTTATAAGCTTTGACAACCCTTTTGGGAGTATCAATAAGACCTTCTCTTTCAGGATCATCTCCAGCCCAAAGAATTAGTGTTCTTACAGCTTCAAGCGCCTCTTGTTCGAGCGGAGTGCCAGAAATGTCTTTAGTAATTGTTTTTACAGCCTTCAAAGCCTCATTTTTAGATACTTTTTTACTCATTTTCATATTCCATAATATTAAGAAAGATTATTCTATAGTATTTTTCTCAAAATTAAACCTTAAAGTTAGCTTATAAAGTTGCATTTAAACTAAAAAATATCACTGTTGTTTGTTTGTATATACAATCTATACTGTTAAATTTTAAAAATGACTATGTTAAAAACATTAATTCAACCTGTAACGCCTTTTCAACAAAATGCATCAATTATTTTTTGTTCTGATACTAAAAAATGTGCAATTGTTGACCCTGGTGGTGATATAGAATTATTGCTCACTATTGCTAAGGATAATGAGCTTATTCCTGACAGAATACTACTAACCCATGGACATATTGATCACGCTGGAGGTGCTACAGAGTTATCTGAAATTCTTGATATCGAAATTCATGGTCCTCATAAAGAAGATAAATTTTTACTTGATGAACTACAAAAACAAGGAGAAATGTTTGGTCTTTCTTCAAAAAATTGTTATCCAGATGAATGGCTTGATGAAGGCGACATTATTGAGATAGGCAATCAAGTTTTAGAAGTTTTTTTCTGCCCAGGACACACGCCAGGTCATATTATCTTTTTTAATAAAGAAAATAAATTAGCCTTAGTTGGTGATGTTTTATTTAATGGCTCTATTGGAAGAACAGATCTACCAGGTGGTAATTTTGATCAGCTTATAAACTCAGTTAAGCACAAATTATGGCCACTTGGAGATGATATTGATTTTATTCCTGGACATGGTCCTGTCTCAACATTTAAAGCTGAGAGAACCTCTAACCCTTTTGTTTCTGATAATGTTCTTGGTATGAATTAGTTTCTGTCGTATCTTCCTGGCGCAAGAGCAGTGCCAATAAGTCTTAAGATTGATTGTGGAATATTTTTTAACATAAACACTAAAAACTTATATGTTTTTGTAGGGACACAAAGATTTTTACCAGCTAGCGTTGCCTCTACCGCCTCTTTCGCGATTCTCTCTGCAGAAAAAACCATAAACTTTGGCACTCTATCCATTTCTTCCTGAACTCCACTTGCAGTATGAAAACCAGTAGTGGTAAATCCAGGGCAAACAGAGGTTGATGTTATTCCTTTTTGCTTGTAATTAATGTTTATTGAATCACTAAAACGATTCATAAAAGTTTTAATAGGTCCATACAATGGTTGNATGGCTGAAGGTGCTGCAAATGAAGCAACTGAGGAAATGATCATAACTTTGCCTCCTCCATTTGATAACATTTTAGGAATAAAAAGCTTTGTTAACATGATTACTGAAGTCCCAAGAACTCTTATAAAGGCTTCCTCAGTCTCAATGCTAGTTTCATGGAAGGAAGTTTTAATTCCATAACCAGCATTATTGACCAATATATCTACTTGATAATTTTTAGATTCACAAAATTCAAAAATTTCTTTAGGTGCTTCATATTTGCTTAAGTCCTTTGAAATAAGATCAACATGAACATTATGTTTATTAGTAATCTCCTCCGCAAGAGAGACTAACAAATCAGTTCTTCGCGCTGTCAAAATTAANTTGTAGCCTTTTTTAGCAAGTTTTTTAGCTATTTCTAACCCAATTCCTGAAGATGCTCCTGTAATTAATGCATATGAATTTTTCATATACATATACTATCAGTAAGGCTCTATCTAGGATAGAATTACATGCTATTTTTAAAGGACTGTAAAATGAAAAATAAATCTAAACTATTAAATATATTTATATTCTCAATAATTTTTATTGGTTTTAATACATTTACCCAAAACATCTTTGCAGAAATAGATGAAAAAGAAGAAAAATCATCTAAAGAGAAAGTAGATGATGAAGCTCCCAAGAAGCCAAAAGGAATGCCTGGTAAGAAAAAGGAGTATAAAACTGTTGAAGAATTTTTAGAAGATGGTGAGTTTGCTTCTATGGATGGTTTTATGAATATCCTCCATGAAACAGAAGAAGATAAATACTATCTTGTTCTAAATGAAGATCAACTTAATAAAGAATTCATTTACTTTACCTATATTTTGAATGGGCCATCGGATGCAGGTCCTAGTGGCGGTGATATGGGTGAAGCATTTATACTTGAATTTAGAAAGTTCAAAGAAGATATAGGTTTATACAAAAAAAATACAAAGTTTATATATGACGATTCTAATAAAATATCTCAATCAAAATTAACAAATATTATTGAAGCTTTTGTTGGAAGATTTTCAGTAGTTGTTAGTGAAGAAACAAAATATCTTATAAGCATAGATAATATGTTTCTAACTGAGATGTTAGTAAGCATTACTCCAAATATTCCTAAAGAGTATATTGAGTATTACAACTTAATACTTGGAAGACCAGATAAAACAAAAACATTCATTGATGAAGTAAAAAATTATGAGAAGAATACTTCATTTAAAGTTAGGTATGGATTTTACAATCCAAAGCCGAAATCTGGCGGATCAATAGATGCAGTAACTGATAAAAGATATACGTTTGTGGATGGTCTTCATTTGTTTGTAGAAATGCCTGATGATAATTTTGAGCCAAGAGTTGCTGATCAAAGAATTGGATATTTTTCTGAAAAGGTTACAGATNTATCAACATATGAGTCTAATAATGCAAGAGACTTAATGAATAGATGGCGATTGGTTAAAAAAAATCCTGATGCGGAGATATCAGAGCCTGTCGAACCTTTGGTTTATTGGGTTGAAAATTCAACACCTGAAGAAATACGTCCTTTTGTGGTAAAAGGAATTGAAGCATGGAATCAAGCTTTTGAAAAAGCAGGCTTCAAAAATGCAATCGTTGCGAAAATTCAACCAGATGATGCAGACTGGGATGCTGGAGATGTCAGGTACAACGTTGTGCGATGGGCGTCAACCCCAGATCCAAGATACTCAGGATATGGACCAAGTGTTGCAAATCCAAGAACAGGAGAAATTATAGCTGCGGATATTGTTCAAGAATTTAATGCAATTAAAAGAGGTTATACCTATAGAAAGTTATGGGGATACACAAAAGATAACGATCCGCTAGAACAGTGGATAATTTCTTTAACCATGCATGAAGTCGGACATACGCTTGGTTTAAGACATAACTTTAAATCAAGTTGGATATTTGATGCTAAAGAAGTTCATGACGTATCTCTAACAGGAAAAAATCATATTGGTTCTGTTATGGATTATGACCCAATTAATTTAGCTCCTGAGGGTATTACTCAGGGCAATTACTTCCCTACTGGTGCAGGATCTTATGATATTTGGGCAATAGAATTTGGATATACTCCAAATCTTTCAGATGAAGAAAGAAAAAATCTTCTTTCAAAATCTACTCAACTTCAATATATCTTTGGAACAGATGGGGATGCTATGTCCTCTCCAGGAGTAAATATTGATCCAAGAAATTTAAGAGGTGATATGTCGAATGATCCAATTACATATACATCTGACAGAATAAAGATTTTAGATGCAAAGATTGCAGAACTTCCAGATATATTTCTTTTAGATGGTGAAACTTCTTCAGAATTTAGATCTGTCTTTTACAGCCTAACCTCAGAAAAAGGAAGATTTCTTGATAATGTTTCTAGACTTATTGGCGGAGTTTACTCAAATAGGATTGTTAATGATTCAGAAAAAGGCATGACTCCTTTTGAAGCTGTNTCTTATGAAGATCAAAAAAGGGCCATGAATTTAATTATAGAAAAGCTTTTATCAAATGATGCGTTTATATTTGATGAAAACTTACTTAAATATCTTCAAAGTGAAAAAAGAGCTGCATATAGTCCAAGAAGAAAAGGTAATGAAGATCCTCAATTACATGATCTGGTCTTAAGTCTTCAAGGAAGAGCAGTTGCACACATTCTTCATCCTACTGTAATGATGAGGTTAATAGACAGCTCTCAGTATGGGAATACCTATCTACCTGATGAAGTTTTGGACGATCTTTTTGATGGTATTTTTGTCCAAAGAGAAGTACCTACTTCATTTAAGATGAATCTCCAATCAAAATACGTTGACAGCCTCATTAGTGCTTTAAATGATGATGATTATGATGAGATTTCTAAATCAGCAATTTATGCTTCTTTAGTTAGTATTGAATCTTTTACAAGAACTCCCTATGGGGACTCAAAAACAAAAGTTCATTATAAATTCTTGAATTGGAAAATATCTAAAGCTTTAGAAGATTAGTCTAAAGCTTTAGAAAATAAGCCTGTAAAAATTACAATCACTTAGGTCGTAAGTTCGTTAATTTTTTGCTCCCACGCGTCTCTTCCAAACAAAACAAATTTGTATTCTTCTTCTGTTTTAGATTTAACTGCTAATGAATTTGGCATTANCGGTATAACGCCCAAAAATTTTGTCCAAACTTTTTCAGTAGAGTCTATATTTGATAAATCAATTATAGTATTACCACCTTGAAAGTTAATGGCATGGGCTTCAAATATTAAACGTTGATCTGTCAGATATAAATAGCCACCAACTGATTCAGCTCCTTTTTGAAGATTGGCGCCACCTTTTTTTATTAATGCTTCATTTGGATTTAGCTCTGTTTTCATTTTATTCAGGTATTTTTATAATTCCAAAGGCAGCTAAAAGCATTGCAACTGATGCTAAAAGTGTTAGGTAGATGCCAACTGCTGCAGCAGTAAAGAAATCAGAACCCATTGAAAAGAGCCTCGATAATACATACCCCAACGGAACTAGTCCTGCTCCATAGGTTAAATATTTCGACATATTTTCATCTAATTTCATAGCATCAGATGCCAAAACCCCAACTGAAANCAAAGGTATCAAGAAAAGCATAAATGCTCCTCCTCCTAAAGTACTTGCTTTTAACCCAGAGATGCTAAATATTCCCATACTTACCCAAGGCAAAAAGAATGCAATTATCATTACAATTGCAGCCATATTTTCAATTTTTTTTATATTCATTTTTCTCCCTGTTTAAATGATATTTATTATCATATCAGTATATGTGTATAATTTAATCATGAAAAAAATATTATTAATAATCTGTTTAGTATTTGTAAGCGTTGGGGCAAAAGCAGACCTTATGCGGGATGTGGAATTGAGCAATCAATTGTTGGCTTATGCAGAATATGGCGGTAAAGCAAATTGGTCTATCTCTGAACTTAATAATTTGGAAAAAAAAGTTAGTCTTTTTAGTGATGAGAGTCTAAAACAGGTCTGGATAGCAAATATTGCATTGTACTCATTAATGGGTGGTGGCTCGATGCAACCTTCCAGGGCNTACTGTGAAATTGCTAAACGAAATATTTCGAAGATAACTGATAAAGATCTAAGATCTTTATGGGGTACGAATTATAATTTGTACGGCTGTTAAGCTTCAGAAATAAATACCAATTAAGAAGATTCTATCTTTAGCAATACCTTCTTTAATCTAGTGCCGCCGTTTGCACTATATCCACCTATTTTTCCACTAGAACAGATAACTCTATGGCATGGTCTAATAATAGGAGTTGGATTTTTTCCGCATGCATTTGCCACCGCTCTAGAGGCACCAGGCTTTCCTAATATTGTTGCAATTTCTTTATAAGATTTAGTTGTGCCATATGGTATTTTGTCTATCTCATTCCAAACTGCTTTTTGGAATTCAGTGGCCAAAGTATATTAAAACCATGATGANATTAGACTTGTTGCATCTTCCTTAGACATCTCAAGACGTGCATATTTAGGAGTATCCATAGATATCATTTGTTCAGCAATTACCTCAACACTAATATCTAAATTGCTCAAAGAGCTTGCTAGATCAATCTTAGCATTTTTATTCTCATTTTCAGATGTAAGCTTTTGAGAGTAATAATTAGTCTTAAAAACTAGCTGTCCTAATTCGATAAGAGCGATTTGAATATCTTCACATTCTTTATCCTCATATTTATCTATTGCATTTAATATCCAATAATGTGGTTTAGCAATCTTAGCTTTTGCTTCGTCGAGGTTGGGATAGAGCTTCGTATGAGACTTCTCCTTAAACCAATTATCTTCATGCTCAATTATGCAAACTTCCTTTAATTGAAAAATATAGTTTTTTAAATTTTCATCCTTTGTTTTAAATGGATATTTCATATTTGAATCTCTAGATTAAATTTAATACTTTGATGATTTTATCTATAGCCCAGTCTAATTCTTTCTTTGAAATCATTAGAGGTGGTGCGAACCTTATCACAGATTTATGAGTCTCTTTGCACAAAAGTCCTTCATTTAATAACATCAAGCATAGGTCTTTTGCATTGACGTTAGACGTATTAAGTTCCATTCCTATCCATAGACCCTTCCCCCTAACTTCTTTAATGATTTTATTGTCTATTGATCTCAATTTTGACTTAAAGTAACTCCCAAGTTCGTAACTATTCTCAATTAAATTATCTTCATACAAAAGCTCCAATGCTCTTGTAGCTACTTTTGATGCTAAAGGATTCCCGCCAAATGTTGATCCATGTGAGCCAGCATTAAAATGATCCATAACATCTTTTGAGCTTAGGAAAGCTGATATTGGCATCATAGCTCCTCCTAGAGCCTTGCCAAGTATCAAACCATCTGGGATTATATTTTCATGTTGAAATGCAAACAATTTACCAGTGCGGCCTAATCCAGATTGAATTTCATCAAGAATTAATAGAATATTATTTTCATTACAAAGGTTGCTTAACTCCTCAAGCCAACCCTGCTCTGGAACTCTTATACCAGCTTCGCCTTGAATTGGCTCAACCAAAATTGCACAAGTATTTTTGTTTATTTTATCTTTAAATGACTTGATTGATTTCTCTTTGCTGCATCCAGACCAGCAAAAATCTGCTGTTACAAATCCATCACNAAATGGACCAAAACCCTTTTTATATGATTCCTCAGATGAAAAGCCGACAATAGTGGTTGTTCTTCCATGAAAGTTTCCGTCAGCAACAATAATTTCAGCCTTATTTTCTGGTATGCCTTTACTAAAATATCCCCATCTTCTTGAAGCTTTTATTGCAGTTTCAACTGCCTCTGCTCCAGTATTCATAGCTAATACAGATTCAAATCCTGATGTTCTTGTTAATGACTCTAAGAAGTTTGCAAACGGTTCTGTATAAAAAGCTCTCGAAGTGATAGCTAGTTTTCTAGATTGCTCTTGAATAGTCTTTACCAATTCTGGATGTGAGTGACCATGGCTTACTGCAGAATAGGCAGAGACCATATCTAAATATTTATTGCCATCTACATCCCAAAGATAAACTCCCTCTCCTCGGTCTAGAACAACTGAAAGTGGGGCATAATTTTGAGCCCCATGCAGTAATTCTTTTTTTATGTATTCATCTTGTAAACTTTTAGACATGGGTGTATTTTAACCTCATTGATTTTATCAGCAAGGGAGAATATGAAAAACCAATCAACATCAAACCTTTTTATGATTGAACCTGAATCATTTTTTGGAAATGAGCAAACCGCCTCTTCAAATCATTATCAAATAAATGAAATTAATGAAGACCGCGAAGTAGTTGCAAATAAAGCTCTTAATGAGTTTTATAGTCTTAAAAATGCTATTGAAGAGAAAGGGATTAAAGTAACAGTATTTAAAGGAGATAAGGATTGTCCTGACCATATTTTTCCAAATTGGTTTATTACATTTGAAGATAAAACTATGCAAATTTTTAGCATGATGGCGCCCAACAGGCGTCTTGAAAAAAAACCTGAAATGATTGATTTCTTAAAAGAAACATATGAATTAACAAATGATATGTCTCATCTCGAAGAAGAAGGTATCTTTCTTGAATCTACTAGTAGTATGGTTTTTGATCGATCAAATAAATGTGTTTATGCAGGGATTTCTCCAAGAACCAATAAAGATCAGCTTCAAAAATGGTGCTCTCAAAATAACTTTGAATTAGTAATGTTTGAGACAGAAAGTCATTCTGGATCTGCTATTTATCATACAGATGTCTTA
>NHJX01000013.1 GCA_002169105.1 Gammaproteobacteria bacterium TMED226
CCGACCAAGCGCCTGTAGCTCAGCTGGATAGAGCAACTGCCTTCTAAGCAGTGGGTCAGGAGTTCGAATCTCTTCAGGCGCGCCATTTTTTATATATATGTACAGAATTGCAGCCTTATATAAATTTACGAAAATTTTGGATCCATTAAAGCTCCATAAAGAAATCCGTATTCAATTAAAAAGACTTTGTATTCATGGAACAATATTAGTTAGCAATGAAGGTATCAATGGAACAATTTCTTCTTCAAGAAATAAAAATCTTTCTTTAGCAATCAATTACATTAAAGGTGTTAAAGGTTTTAATGATTTAGATATCAAATTTTCTTCTTCAGATAAAAATCCATTTGTAAGACTTAAGGTTAAATTAAAAAAAGAGATTGTGACTATTGGAGATAAATCCATAGATCCAACTTTAACAGTTGGGGAATATGTTGAGCCAAAAGATTGGAATAAACTTATTGACGATGAAAATACCATCATTATTGATACAAGGAATAACTATGAATATTCTATTGGAACATTTAGAGGTTCTTTAAATCCTAAAACAAATAAATTTAGAGAATTCCCTAAATGGATAAATAATCAAAAATTTACTTCTAAAGAAAAAAAAGATAAAAATATAGCAATGTTTTGTACCGGCGGCATTAGATGTGAAAAAGCATCTTCTTTATTGAAGAAAGAAGGTTTTAAGAATGTATATCATCTTAAAGGAGGTATCTTAAAATATTTTGAATCTGTTCCAGAGAACAATAGCAGGTGGGAGGGTGAATGTTTTGTATTTGATGACAGAGTTTCAGTTAAGCATAATTTGTCTAAAGGCACGTATGATATGTGCCATGGATGCAGAATGCCAATAACTGATAATGATAAAGAGTCCAAAAAATATATTCGTGGTGTTTCATGTCCAAATTGTTTTGATGAAACTACAGAAGAGCAAAAATCAAGATATATGAGTAGACAAAAACAAGTTGATTTAGCTAAAGAGAGGAAGCAAAAACATATCGGACCCAAAGAAGGAGTTATTGACTAAATTTTATGAAAGATCCTATCCTGTATTCATTTAAAAGGTGCCCATACGCAATGCGTGCAAGAATGGCATTAAAACTAGCAAATATTAAATGTGAAATCAGAGAGATTAGATTAAACAACAAACCAGATCATATGCTTAAAGTTTCACCAAAAGGAACAGTGCCAATTCTAATTTTGGACAATAAAGTTATTGATGAAAGCATGGATATCATTAACTGGGCTCTAAATAAAGTTGATGTTTTTAAAGGAAATATAGAACAAGATAAGGTTAATCTTACCAAGGAACTAGTAACTATTTTTGATGATAAGTTTAAATATCATCTAGATAGGTATAAGTACTCAACTAGATATAAAGATGCAAATCTAGAATTTCATAGAAGTGAATGTCTTGAAATTCTTTATCATTTAGAGAGCGTAATTTCTAATAAAAAATGGTGTTTTGGAGATAAAATAAATAAACTAGATATTTCAATTTTACCTTTTATAAGGCAGTTTAGAATAGCTAGCCCTAGTTGGTTTGATTCTCAAAAACAAATCTCAAACGTTCAGAAAATTCTTAAAAATTTTTTAGACTCTAAATTATTTAAAGAAGTAATGCATGTTTATGAAGTCTGGGAAGAGGAGTCAGCTTTGGTTTATTTTCCTCCAAACAATCTATAGACCAATAAAATCATATGAAAGTGCTATTTTATCTATAGCAACTTTAAAAGCTGCAGTTCTGAAGTCAGGTATCTTTTTAGTCTTCAAAAACTCTTTTTTTACGCTTTGGAATCCGTCAATCATCATGTCATCTAGCCCAGACCTAATAAGATCAATTTCTTCAATGTCATCCATAAAACTAGACTTATATTTATTTGGCATAGATTTTCCTGTCATAGCCTCAATAGCTTCAATCAAATTATTTATTTGTAATTGATTCTTTCTTTTTTCAAGTCTTCCAAATCTGATGTGCCTTATGTTTTTTACCCATTCAAAATAACTAACCGCAACACCACCTCCGTTTGCGAGAATGTCTGGAATAACAAATATATTTTTTCTATTTAAAATTTGATTACCTTTATAGCTAATAGGCCCATTTGCAGCCTCCACAATCAATCTTGCATTTATATCACCAGCATTTTTTTCAGTTATTACATTTTCACGTGCAGCTGGAATTAAAATATCACATGGCCGTTTAAGCAATAGAGTTGAATCTTTAATAAATGTAGCCTTAGGATAGTTTTCAAATGATTTATGTTTAGTAAAGTACTTTTTTGCATGTTCAACATTAATTCCATCTTCGTTAAAAATCCCACCATTAAATTCAGATATCCCTATCAATTTAACGTTATCGTCTTCAGTTAAAAATTTTGATAGGTGGTAGCCAACATTTCCTAAGCCTTGAAGGATGAATGTTTTGGTAGATAAATCCTCATCTAATTTTACTAATTTTAGAAGATCTGGATTTTTAAAGAATTCTCTAACAATATATTGAACACCTCTTCCAGTTGCTTCTTCTCTTCCAACAAGACCATTCTTACTTGGAGGTTTGCCAGTCACACAAGCTGCACCATTGATATCTGCAGGATGTATTTTTCTATACTCATCTGCGATCCAAGCCATTTCTCTTGAAGAAGTTCCTATATCAGGTGCAGGTACATTCATGGAGGGACTTATAAGGTCTCTTTTTATTAGTTCTTGTGCAAACCTTCTTGTAATTTTCTCTAATTCACGTTTTTCCCACATAGATGGATCAATTTTAAGCCCGCCTTTTGATCCCCCATAAGGAACATTGATAATTGCGCATTTATAAGACATTAAGGCTGCAAGTGCCTCAACTTCTTCTGCATGAGTATCTAAATCAAATCTTATCCCGCCCTTAGTTGGTTCCATATGTTCAGAGTGAACAGATCTCCACCCTTCAAATGTAAAGATTTCTCCTCTAAGTCTGACCCCAAATCTAACAGTATAGGTAGAATTACAAGTAATTATTTTATTAGATAAACCTGCTGACAAATCTGTAAACTTAAGAGCTTTGTTTACGTATTTAGTTGTATCAGAAAGAAAATTATTCATTATTAGATTACTCCTCTAATAAATAATACATCAGCTACAACAAAAAAATAGATAATAATTTTTTTTAAACTATAATACCGAATCTTGTGGCGGGCGTAGCTCAGTTGGTTAGAGCGCTGGATTGTGGCTCCGGAGGCCGTGGGTTCGAACCCCATCGCTCGCCCCATTTACAAGATAAGAGTAATGAGCAATAAAAATGAAAATAAAAATTAAAAAATTAAAAGATTTAGAACAAAAAATAACAATATCTATACCTGTAGAAGATTATGAAAAAAAATTTGATACTAAAATTAATAATATAAAAACTAAAGCAAAAATTGATGGATTCAGAAAGGGCAATGTGCCGAGCGATGTGCTTGAGCAAAGATATGGTCAGTCAATCCATGCTGAAGTAGTAAATGAACTTATTCAAGAATCATATCCAAAGGCAATTTCTGAAAAAAAAATAAGCCCCGCCTCTTCTCCGAAAGTTACTATTGATTCTGAAGATCCAAAAAAACCACTTTTATACTCAGCAATAATAGAAGCCTTTCCTGAAATAAAGCCTAAATTTTCAAGATGGACCAGTTATGAAGAATTTAGCATTGAGATTGAAGATAATGATATAGATAAGGCTATTGCAGATATATTAAGAAGATATGGTGAATGGAAAGATGTTTCTAGAAAGGCGCAATTAGATGATCAAGTGGTTATAGACTTCTTGGGAACAATTGATGGTAAAGAATTTGAAGGAAATTCAGCAAAAGACTTTAAGTTGATACTAGGAAGTAAATCTATGATTCCTGGATTTGAAGATGGAATGTTAGGAAAGAAACCATCAAAATTTAAAATTAATTGCAATTTCCCAGATGATTATTTCAAAAAAGATTTAGCAGGCGTTAATGCTGTTTTTGAGATTGATCTAAAAAATGTTCAAGAAATTACTGAAGCAATAGTAAATAAAGATTTATTTGAAAAGCTACAAATGGAAGTTAAAGATGAGTCTGAATTCACTGAAGAAATTATTAAAAGAATGAACAATGAAATAGAAGTTCAAGAAAAAGAACTTACAAAAGAATCCATTTATGAGACTTTATTGAAAACAAATGCTTTTAAGGCCCCTAAATCTACTGTAAGTGAGCAAGCTGATTTGATGAGAAAAGATGCATTAATGAGAATAGGACATAGTGAGGAGAATGCCGGAGATGACTTATTCCCAATGGAAACTTTTATGGAAAAAGCAGAAAAAAGAGTCAGATTAGACCTGTTATTTGCTGAAATGATAAAACATTTTGAACTATCTGTTAGTAAAGAGCAGATTGATAATTTCATTAATGATGAATCAAAGAGATATAAGGACCCTGACCAATACAAAAAATGGATTTCAGGCCAGCCCCAACAGCTTGAGCAATTTAGAATGGTTGTTTTAGAGCAGCAACTGGTTGAAAAATTAGAAAATGTCCTTAAATCTAAGAAGAAAGTGATAAAATTTTCTGAACTAGCTAATAAGCAGGTATAAATTATGACAGACATTCATTCAGCTTTAATTCCAATGGTGATTGAACAAACTCCTAGAGGTGAAAGGTCATTTGATATTTATTCAAGACTTTTAAAAGAAAGGGTTATCTTTTTATCAGGACCAATTGATGATTATATTTCAAATCTTGTTGTAGCTCAGTTGCTTTTTTTAGAATCAGAAAACCCTGAGAAAGATATTTCAATATATATCAATTCACCAGGCGGGAGTATTTCTGCAGGGTTAGCAATATACGACACAATGCAATTTGTTACTCCTTCTATTTCAACTCTTTGTATTGGCCAAGCTGCTAGCATGGGAGCTTTATTGCTTGCAGGAGGAGATAAGAAAAAAAGATTTGCATTACCTAACTCAAGGATCATGATTCACCAACCATTAGGAGGTTTTCAAGGCCAAGCATCTGATTTTGAGATTCATGCCAAAGAAATACTTCACATGAAAAAAATTGTAAATGAGATTCTTGCAAAACATACAGGCCAAACCATAAAGAAAATTGAAAAAGACACTGATAGAGATAACTTCCTTGATGCTGAATCAGCGAAGTCATATGGAATTGTAGATAGTATATTAGATCAAAGAGGCTTGTAATATGGTAGATGAAACAGTATCAGATAAATTAACGTGTTCTTTTTGTGGAAAATTACAAACTGAAGTAAAAAAATTAATTGCTGGTCCAAGTGTCTATATTTGTAATGAGTGCGTTGATCTTTGTAATGAAATTATTGAAGAAGAAGTTAAGGTTGATGAACAAGCTCCATATGACCATCTATTATCTCCATTAGAAATATTCTCCCAACTTGATGATTATGTTATAGGTCAAGAAAAGGCAAAGAAAGTATTATCTGTAGCTGTATACAACCATTATAAGAGACTTAAAAAAGCCAAATCAAACAATAATGTAGAACTTCAAAAGAGTAATGTATTGCTATTAGGCCCAACAGGCAGTGGAAAAACACTTTTAGCACAAACTTTAGCAAAAATACTAAATGTTCCATTTGCTATAGCAGATGCAACAACTCTTACAGAAGCAGGATACGTAGGTGAAGATGTCGAAAATATTATTCAGAAACTTCTTCAAAAAGCAGACCATGATCCAGAGAGAGCTGAATTAGGTATAGTCTATATTGATGAAATAGATAAGATAGCTAGAAAGTCTGACAATCCCTCTATAACTCGTGATGTTTCTGGTGAAGGTGTTCAACAGGCATTATTGAAATTAATTGAAGGGACTGTTGCTTCAATTCCACCTCAAGGTGGAAGAAAACATCCTCAAGGAGAGTTTGTACAGATCGATACATCAAATATCTTATTTATTTGTGGTGGCGCTTTTTCTGGTCTTGATAAAGTAATTGATCTTAGAACTAATAATGTTGGAATTGGATTTAGCGCTGATGTAGATTCAAAATCTAATTCAAAGCCACTAAATAAAAATATTGATAATCTAGAGCCTGAAGATTTAGTTAAGTATGGCTTAATACCTGAATTTGTAGGGCGACTGCCAGTTATATCAAATTTACATGAGCTTGATGAAGATGCTTTGGTAAGAATTTTAAAGGAACCAAAGAATGCATTAGTGAATCAATATAAGCATTTATTTGAAATTGATAATGTAGAGCTATCATTCAGGGATGAAGCTTTAAAAGAAATTGCTAAACAAGCTATTAAAAGGAAAACTGGAGCAAGGGGCCTCAGGTCAATTATGGAAGAGCTCTTAATGGAAACAATGTTTGGTCTTCCTAATGAAGAATTGGAAAAAGTTATAATTGATGAAAAGACTGTAATATCAAAAACTGACCCTATTAAGCTTCTAAAAACAAAATCTAAAAAAACATCTACTGGTAATTGATATTTATCTTATTATCCCTATATTAACTCTATGAGTGATATTAAATCGGATTTGCCATTAATCCCCTTAAGAGATGTTGTTGTTTTTCCAGGAATTGTTACAACTTTGTTTGTAGGACGACCTAAATCTGTTGAGGCTTTAAATGTTGCAATGGCATCAAATAAAAAACTTGTTCTTGTAAGTCAAAAAGATGCTTCATTGGAAGATCCGCAAATTAATGACTTATATAAATTTGCTTCTATCAGCAATTTACTCCAATTGATAAAGTTACCTGACGGAACTATGAAGGTATTAGTTGAAGGTGATAAGAGATGCTTAATTGAAAAAGTTATTGAAAAAGATTTATATACTATTGCAAGAGTCTCTGAAGCAAATGTTTCATCTTTAAAAGATAGCGAGTCAAAAAACCTTATAAGATTAATTAAAGCAAAATTTGAAGATTACATAGCTATTACAAAAAGAATACCCCCTGAAATAGTGTCAACTGTCGACTCGCTAGATGACTTATCAAGACTATTAGACACCATAACTGGACACCTTCCTTTAGAGACATCAAAAAAACAAGAAATTCTAGAGACTATTGATCTAAAAGCTAGATCAGAAAAAGTTTTAACATTTATAGAATCTCAGTTAGATGTTGTAGATGTTGAGAAAAAGGTAAGAGATAGAGTTAAAAAACAAATGGAAAAATCTCAGAGAGAATATTACTTGAATGAGCAAATTAAAGCTGCTCAAAAAGAACTTGGAGAAATTGGCGAAGAAGGTGATGAGTTAGAGAATTTAGAAAAGAAAATTCATGAAGTTGGCATGACAAAAGAAGCTCTAAAAAAAGCAAAAAGTGAATTTGCTAAATTTAAACATATGGCTCCTTCATCAGCAGAAGCTTCGGTAGTAAGAACTTATTTAGACTGTTTAGTTGACGTTCCATGGAAAAAGAAATCAAAAATAAAATCAGATATAAAAGCATCTATGAAGATTTTAGAAGAAGATCATTATGGACTTGAGGAAGTAAAAGAAAGAATTGTTGAATATTTAGCAGTTCAAAAAAGAGTAAAGAAAATGAAAGCTCCAGTCTTATGTTTGGTTGGGCCTCCTGGAGTTGGTAAAACCTCGTTAGGAGAATCAATAGCTAGAGCTACAAACAGAAAATTTGCAAGAATGTCTTTAGGCGGAGTTAGAGATGAATCTGAAATAAGGGGACATAGGAGAACTTATATAGGATCGATGCCTGGAAAGATAGTTCAAAAACTTTCAAAGGTTGGTGTTAAAAACCCATTATTTTTATTGGATGAGATTGATAAGATTGGAATGGATCATAGAGGTGATCCAGCTTCTGCTTTGCTTGAGGTCCTTGATCCAGAACAGAACAATACATTCAGCGATCATTACCTTGAAGTAGATTACGATTTATCTGAGGTTATGTTTGTTTGTACGGCAAACAGTCTAAATATTCCAACCCCATTACTAGATAGAATGGAAATAATTCGAATACCTGGTTACATCGAAGATGAAAAAATTAATATTGCAGATAAATATTTGTTACCAAAACAAATGAAACGTAACGGAGTTAAAGAAACAGAAATAAAACTTAACAAAAATGTAATTCTTTCATTGATAAGATATTACACCAGAGAAGCAGGCGTAAGAGGGCTTGAAAGACAAATTGCAAAAATTTTAAGAAAAGTTGTCAAAGAAAGACTAATAGATAACAAAACCATGTCATCACCAACCACAATAAATACTAAAAACCTTGAGAATTATTCAGGAGTTAAGAAGTATAAATATGGTGTTGCAGAAAAAGATAATGCTGTTGGTCAGGTTACTGGTCTTGCTTGGACTGAAGTTGGAGGAGAATTATTAACTATTGAAGCTTCACACATAGATGGAAAAGGTAGGGTAATTAAGACTGGTTCATTGGGTGATGTGATGCAAGAATCAATTCAGGCCGCTTTAACAGTAGTGAGATCTAGAGCGGAATCGTTAGGAATTAAAGCTGATTTTTATGAAAAATATGATGTCCATATTCATGTTCCTGAGGGTGCAACTCCAAAAGACGGACCAAGCGCAGGTGGTGCAATGGCTATCTCTTTGATATCTATTTTTACAGGTATACCCGTTAAGGCAGATACAGCCATGACAGGAGAAATAACACTAAGAGGTCAGATATTAAAAATTGGAGGCCTTAAAGAGAAGCTATTGGCTGCAAAAAGAGGTGGTATTAAGAATGTAATTATTCCAAAAGAAAACGAGCCAGATCTTCAAGAAATTCCCGATCAAATTACTAAATCTCTTAACATTATTCCAGTTGAATGGATCGATGAAGTAATTTCATCAGCACTTGTTGAAGAACCAACACCAATTTCAAAAAAAGTTAAAACACAAAAAGGTAAAAGCTCATCAAAATCTGATAGCAAGCAAACTCACTAAAACCCTTTATTTACTTGACTTTTAACACTAAAAAGCTTTTGATATAGGGGTATTTATTAAATAAATTATCATAGAGGAGTTTAAATATGAATAAATCAGATTTAGTTGACGCCGTTGCAGGAAGTGCTGATATGTCAAAAGCAGAAGCAGGTCGAGCTGTTGAAGCAGTTTTAGATGGCATTTCAGGTGCATTACACAACGGTGATTCTGTTTCATTGGTTGGATTTGGAACTTTTAGTGTCAGACACAGAAAAGCAAGAGATGGTAGAAATCCTGCTACAAAGCAGTCAATGCATATACCAGCGTCTAACGTACCAGGCTTTAAAGCTGGTAAAGCTTTAAAAGATACTGTTAAAGCTGGTAACCCAGCATAAGTTTAGTTACTTTTGTAAAAGGGTGCTTACGCACCCTTTTTTTTAATCTATAATAACGCCACTATGATGGAATCACTTAGAAATTTTCTTACAGGCCCAACTCTAATTTTTGTTATTCTAATTTGTGCTTTACCTTTTGTTTTTCTCGGAACCTCTTCTATAGGTTCAGTTTTTGGTGGCTCTTTTGGCACCATAAATGGAGAAGATGTTTCAGAAGCAGATCTTAATATAGCTTCCAATACAGCCCTTCAAAGATTTAAGAGTGCTTATGGAAATGATTTTGATTTTGATATGCTAGATGAGGATGTTAGGGCTGAATCTATTAAGCAAGAATTAATAGTACAGAAAGTTTTACAATCTGGTGCAAGGTCCTTGGGCTTTATCAATAAAAACACAATTAATGATGCAAAAAAACAGATTGTTCAAAATCCTCAATTTCAAGTTAATGGAATGTTTGATGAAAATGTATATGAAGCTCAAGTGAACTCTCTTAATTACACTAAGGAAGATTATATTGATTTGATGACAAACCTTATAGCATCAGAACTATATCGAAGCTCTTTAAATTCATTGAGTTTTGCTACTGATCATGAAATTTTCGAGCTTACGAATCTGCTAGAAAAAACTTCTGATATTAACTATATTAAGATTAGTTTTGATGGTCTAAAAAAAGAACTTGTAAATACCATGGAAGAACTAAATGAATATTACAATAACAATCAATACTTATTTTATTCAAGCGAAAAAAGAAATTTTAAATATATCGTTTTAGATCAAGCTAATTATAAAAATAACATAGAGGTACCGCAGGAGTACCTTGCAACAAGATATGAAGATTATTTATCAAAATTTGAAAATAGTGCTCAAACTAGAATTTCTCATATCATGATTGAAAAGACTAGCTACGAATCAACACAATTAGCCTTAGAAAGGATTAAGGAAGTTGAAGAACTTTTAAATGCTGGAAACAATTTTTCTGAATTAGCAGGAATATATAGTGAAGATATTATTACAAAAGATATAGGTGGTGATCTTGATTATTTTGAAAAAGATATTTTTCCGGTTGAATTTGATCTTGGTATAAAAGATCTCAAATTAAATGAGATTAGTGAGATTATTGAATTAGAAGATACTTTTCATATTTTAAAAGTTACTGAAATCAATATCCAAGAACCATTACCCGAAAATCAAATTAAAGATGAGTTAGCAAATGAACTAATAGAAACAGAATCATTGGCATTGATGATGGATGACTTTAATGCAACAGAAGAAATGATTTTTGATAATTCTTCAATTGAAGATATTGCTGACAAGCTATCTAAAGAAGTTTTGATCTCTGAGTTTTACACTTCAAATAATTATAATTTTGATATTAGCAGTCAAGAAGTTAAAGAGTTCTTATTTTCAATTGATTCTCAAGTTAATGAATCCATTGTAATAGAGCTAGATGAAAAAGTTATCGTTATGTCTATTAGTACCATCATAGAGCCTTCTTTACAACCATATGAAATAGTGGCTGAAACTGTTGCAGATCTTCTTTCTGAATCAAAATCACTTGAAAAGCTTGCTCTAATGGAAAATGAATTAAAGTCAATTGAAGACCCAGATGATAAACAGATTTTTATTGATGCTTATAATTATGTTTCAAGTGATGTTTTTATTGATGTAAAGCGAAATTCATCTCTTCTGCCGAGTGAAGTATTGAATGAAGTCTTTAAGAATATTCCTGGTACTGTTATCAATGTCGATGCTAATAATGGTGATAAGTATATTGTCGAAATAAATAATTTTACCAACCCAGCAGAATCAGACATTACTGCAATCTTAGATCAATATAGATCTTTTAGTGAAGAAAGGATGTCATCTAAGATGTCAGAAATAATCAATGAAGATGCCTTTGAATCAGCTCGAGTAAACTTAACCAATCTTGCATTTTAGGAAGACTTTTATGTATAAAAAAATAATTTTGATGCCCTTAGCTTTAATTTTCTTCTATGGCTGTTCACAGAATATCTCTCCGGTTGATTCCGCAATTGAGTCTGGAATATTTCATTTTGGAAATGGTTCTGAGCCTCAGGGTATTGACCCTCATATTGTTACCGGCGTGCCTGAGCACCATCTTTTAATCTCTCTATGTGAAGGGTTAACTATTGCCAACCCAAATGGCGGAGCTAATCTCCCTGGTGTTGCAGAATCTTGGACAATTAGCGAGGATGGAAAAGAATATATCTTTTATTTAAATAAAAATGCTAAATGGTCAAATGGTGAAGTTATGACTGCCGATGACTTTGTTTGGTCATGGATGAGAATACTTACTGCGAGCTTAGGATCACAATATCCAGATATGCTTTACTATTTAGAAGGAGCCGAGGAATATCATACATGGGTAAGTAAAGAGGATCTTAACTCCATGCTGGCTAATGAGTTATCAAATGACGCAGATCCTGAAATAGTATTTTCTATAGAACAATCTCTTATGAATCACAAACCAAAACCTTTATTTGATACTGTTGGCGTTAAAGCGATTGACGAACATACACTAAAAGTTAATCTTAAGAGTCCTACGCCTTTTTTCCTTGGACTTTTAAGTCATTACAGCACTTGGCCAGCTCATAAAGAGACAGTATTAAAATTTGGTGAGATAGATGATAGAAATGGCGAGTGGACGAGACCAGGTAACTTTGTTTGTAATGGACCGTTTCAATTAAAATCATGGGAATTAAATAATAAAATTGTTGTAGAAAAGAACCCCCATTACTGGGACTCTTCTAAAGTCAGACTTAATGAGATGCATTTCTACCCTGTATCAAATGTTATGACTGAAGATAGAATGTTCAGAGCCGGTCAGCTCCATTTAACCTCAACATTACCATCTCAAAAATGTCCAATTTATATTGAAGAAAATAACCCTGACTTAAGAATTGATCCATACATGGGACAATACTTTTATCGTTTGAATATTAATAATCCAGCTTTACAAGATGTGAGAGTTCGTAAAGCCTTAGCTTATACAATAAATAGAAAACTTATAGTTGAAAAAGTTACAAAATGCGGTCAAATTCCTGCTTATTCATTTACTCCACCTGGTTCAAATGGATATTATCCTGATACAGAAATACCGTTTGACCCTGAGCTTGCAAAACAATTAATGATGGATGCTGGATATTCTGATTCTAACCCTTTTCCAAAAATTGAAATTTTATTTAATACAAATGAAGACCATAGAAAAATCGCTTTAGCTATTCAACAAATGTGGCAACAAAATCTTGGTATTGAAGTGGAACTAGTTAATCAGGATTGGAAAGTTTATCTTAGTAGAGAAATGGTTGGAGATTTTCAAGTCTCAAGAGCTGGATGGATAGGTGACTATGAGGATCCAAATACCTTTTTAGATTTAATGCGCCCTAATAGGGGTAATAATAAAACTGGCTGGGAAGATGCAAATTATGATGCAATTATGAAAAAAGCAAACTCTACAAATAATCAAGAAGAAAGATATGAGTTGCTAAATCAAGCTGAGGAATTGCTTATTGATAATATGCCAATAATTCCCTTATATACTTATGTAAGAGCTTATCAATTATCTCCAGATGTTAAAGGATACAGCCCTCATATATTAGATCATCATCATCCAAAATTTATTTATTTAGAAAGAGATTAATTTCGCATGCTAGCGATTTTTATTAAAAGAATATTATTAGCGATACCAGTTATATTTGCAGTTGCAAGTATTACATTTTTTTTAATCAAACTAGCGCCTGGTGGTCCTTTTGATGCAGATAAAGCTGTCTCACCTCAAGTTTTAAAAAATTTAAATGAAGCCTATAACTTAGATGCTACAAACTGGGAACAATATATCGATTATATGACAAACCTTGCTCAAGGAGACTTAGGACCATCTTTTAGATTCCCAGGAAGATCTGTAACAGAAATGATTACAACAGGGTTGCCTGTTACTTTTGAATTAGCATTTTATGCAATATTAATTGCGCTTTTCATGGGAGTCTTTTCAGGAGTTTTAGCAGCCTTGAAAAGAAATACGATGTTTGATTTTATTCCTATGGCTATAGCTATGATTGGTATATGTGTTCCTACATTTTTAATGGGACCATTGTTAGTATTAATTTTTGGCATTAATTTAGAAATTCTTCCTGTTTCAGGTTGGGGACAATTACCTGGTGACAAAATTTTACCTTCTCTTACCCTTGGCTTTGCATATGCTGCATATATAGCAAGATTGAGCAGAGGCGGAATGTTAGAAGTATTGAATCAAGATTTTATAAGAACCGCTAGAGCAAAAGGCCTTACTGAAAAGATGGTAGTCATCAAGCATGCAATGCAGGGTGGATTAATACCAGTTGTTTCTTTTTTAGGACCTGCAATAGCTGGTCTTCTTGCAGGCTCATTTGTAGTTGAAACAATTTTTCAGATTCCTGGTCTAGGAAGGTTTTATGTTGAAGCAGCGTTCAATAGGGACTATACGATGATTTTGGGTACAACAATATTTTTTTCAGCAATGATTGTTTTCTTTAACCTGCTATCAGATCTTGCTGCGTTATGGTTAAACCCAAGATCAAGGGACGCTTCATGAACAATTCTCTTTGGTCAGATGCGATTCATAGACTTACCCGAAACAAGGCAGCCATGCTTGGTGCATTTATACTTATTTTATTGATAATTGTAGCAGCGCTCGCACCATGGATTGCCCCTTATTCATATTCATATCAGGATTTAAATCTTGGAGCCAGTCCTCCATCTGCAGACCACTTACTAGGTACGGACGTTTTAGGTAGAGATTTATTAAGCAGGATTTTATATGGAGCAAGAATTTCACTATTAGTCGGTTTTGTTGCAACAGGAGTTGCTTTGGTTATTG
Organism: Gammaproteobacteria bacterium TMED226; assembly: GCA_002169105.1. Taxonomy (GTDB): domain Bacteria; phylum Pseudomonadota; class Gammaproteobacteria; order Magnimaribacterales; family D2472; genus SAR86A. The sequence goes on from NHJX01000013.1 coordinate 14,124, forward strand.
GTGTGTCGTGGGGAATTATTGCTGGTTATGCAGGTGGAAAAGTTGATTCAATAATGATGAGGATTGTAGATGTACTTTATGGACTTCCTTTTATTATTTTTATAATTCTTCTAATGGTAATCTTTGGAAGAAATCTATGGTTGCTTTTTGGTGCAATTGGAGCTGTAGAGTGGTTAACAATGGCAAGAATAGTAAGAGCTCAGGTAATAGGTTTAAAAAATCAAGAATTTGTTTTAGCAGCAAAAGCAATGGGAGTTTCAAATCTATCAATGTTTAGAAGACACCTATTACCGAATATCCTTGGACCTATTGCCGTTTATGCAACATTAACTATTCCTCAAGTTATGCTTTTAGAGGGGTTTTTAAGTTTTCTTGGTCTTGGAATTCAACCCCCTATGAGTAGCTGGGGTACTTTAATAAAGGATGGTGTTGAGTCTATGGAAGAGTATAGCTGGTTACTTATTTATCCTGGTATAACTTTTACCATAACGCTTTTTGCTTTAAATTTTTTTGGGGACGGGCTAAGAGATGCGCTGGATCCAAAAACCACGGATGGCTAAAAAGCCCTAATGGCTATCTTTATTATCTGACCAGGCATTAAAGTTTCATCATTAAATTCATTAATCTCTTTAATACTTTTGATTGTTACATCAAATAAATCTGATATTTTATATAGATTATCACCTTGCTTAACTGAGTAAAGTATTGTTCTCTTTTTAGATTCAATATTTCTATGAATATTTTTATTGCCTATTGTAAGTTGTTGCCCTAACTGCAAGTATGAATCTTCATCAATCGAATTCATTCTTGCAAGATCTCTAACCTCAAGATTATAGTCCTTAGCTATTTTCCATAGAGTGTCTCCCTCAGATACAATATGCATCTCATATGGAATAAAATTATTAGACTTGGTTTTACTTAACGGAATAAGCAAAGTTGAATCAATAGATAGAACGTCAGTGTATAAATAGTTTATTTCTTTAATAATATTCACCTCAGTATCATATTTAGATGCCAAAGCCCAAAGACTGTCTCCTGATTGAACTATATGAGAAATCCAATTTATTTGATTGGAGTCTGTAAATGGATTTTCATCAGTTTGAAACAAATAATATTTTTCAATTGGAATATAAAAGATGCTTTGATCTTTAGGAGCAGATGCCCATTTTGTATAACCAGCATTTAGCTTATATAAAAGCTCTGGTTTAATATTTAAAAACTCACTTAAAGTGAGTATTTCAACTTGACCTGGTATAGATATTTTTTTTACAACTGGGGCGTTCGGTATTTTGGGAAGTTGAACTTCATATTTATTTGAATTAAAAACTAACTCTTTTAATGCAATATATTTGGGTACATATTCTTTAGTTTGAGTTGGTAAATTAAGTGACCAAAAATCTGTTTCAAGTCCTCTTCGTTTATTTTGATTTATTTTTCTATCCAATAAGGTTGGACCAGCATTGTAAGCTGCAAGGGTTAAATAAATATCCTCATCAAATCTTTCATATAAATACTTTAAATAACCTACAGCCGCTTCTGTTGATATAAATGGATCATGTCTATCTTCACTCCACCATGTCTTGTTTAGTTCAAATAACCTTCCTGTTCTTGGCATGAATTGCCACATGCCAACTGCACCTGAGGAAGATATTGAGAAAGGATCATAATTGCTTTCAATGTAAGGTATAAGTGATAACTCAAGAGGTAGATTCTCTTTTTGCAACTCATCTATTACAAAATAAATGAAATAATATGAATCATTTAAATATTCTTTAAATTTATCAATATCCTTTAGATGTAGATTCATATGAAAAAGAATTTGTTCATTAAGAATAATCTCATTTTTAGAATAATTATTAATTAATATGTAACTCCAAATATCTGCATATGTTTCAGGAATTATTTCAGAGGTATTATTATCTGCTAGAACAGGAGTTGAACTCTTGGTGGGAATATCTTCCAATATTTCAATTTGCTGACAACCAACAAAGACAATTAGAATTAAAAAAATATTTAAAAGTTGTCTTTCCATTTTCTTAACGCTGTGAATGTTTCTAATTCATTTCCTTCAATACCAAACTCCTTTTTTATTTTATTTTTTATAAAGGGATCATTGCATCTAAGAAATGGATTTACCTTAAATTCTTTATCTATAGTAGTTGGAAGGGAGGGTGTGCTAGATTTGGACAGTTCTAAAATATGCTTATATTCATCCATTAGATATTTATTTTGAATATCTACTTCTAATGCAAATTTTAAATTAGATAAAGTGTATTCATGCCCACAATAGACTTTTGTATTTGAAGGAAGGCTTGATAGCTTCTTTAAACTATTAAACATTTGTTCATAAGTACCCTCAAAAACTCGACCACATCCACCAGCAAAAAGAGAGTCTCCACAAAAAAGAATTGGATTATTGTCATTGAAAGCATAAAAAGCGATATGATCTAGAGTATGACCGGGAATTTCGATGACTTCGAAGTCAATTCCTAGAACACTTATTTGATCTAAATCCTTAACCCTTTTATTTATTTCGATAATATTATTTTCAGGACCGTATACATCAACTAACTTTTTATTTATTAGATCACCTAAGCCGCTTGTGTGGTCAAAATGATGGTGAGTAATCAATACGCCTTGAAGATTAATTTTATCTTTGTCGATAAGATCCAAGATTTTAACTGCCTCACCTGGATCAACAACTATTGACCCTTCATTAGTTGTTAGTAACCAAATATAATTATCACTAAATGCTTTTATAGGATTTACACTAAACATATGCAGATTCTAATTTAATTTTATGAAAACAGTAAATATTTATACCGATGGTGCATGCAGAGGAAATCCAGGTGATGGTGGCTGGGGCGTTCTTATTGAGTATGAAAATATTTCCAAAGAATATTTTGGTGGAAGCAAAAATACAACTAATAATAAAATGGAACTAAAAGCTGCCATTGAGGGGCTTAAAGTTTTAAATGAATCTTGTCTAGTTCACATAACAACTGATTCAAAATATGTAATGCAGGGGATTACTTTGTGGATAGATAATTGGAAAAAAAATAACTGGAAAAATTCATCAAAGAAAGATGTCAAAAATAAAGACTTATGGGTTGAACTGGATGAATATGTTTCCAAACATAATGTAAAATGGCATTGGGTTAAAGGTCATTCAGGACATAGACAAAATGAAATAGCTGACCTTCTAGCCAATAAAGGTATAGATAATTTATAAGATGGCTAAGAAATATATTGTACTTGATACAGAAACTACAGGTCTTGAAGTCAAACAAGGTCATAGAGTTATTGAAATTGGAGCAGTTCTACTAAATGATAGAAAAAAATCTGAAGAAAATTTCCATTCTTACTTAAACCCATCAAGACTTATCGACGAGGAGGCGTCTAAGGTTCACGGAATTATGAATGTGGATTTAGAAAATAGCCCTTCTTTTGATAAAATTGCAGATGAGTTTGTTGAATTTATAGATGGTGCAACCTTGGTCATTCATAACGCTCCTTTTGATTTAGGTTTTCTAAATAATGAACTTCAATTAGCATCAACAAGCTATCCAAAAATTGAAGATATATGCGAAGTTGAAGATTCTTTACTCATTGCACGAGATAAATTTCCTAGTCAAAAAAATTCATTAGACGCTCTTGCTAAACGTTTTGATATATCTGGATATGATAGAAGTTTTCATGGGGCTTTGCTTGATGCAAATATTTTGGCAGATGTCTTTGTTCAACTTACTGGAGGACAAAGTAAATTTGAATTTATGACAAATGGAAATACTTTTGCAGATGATGAATCTTCTTCTGTGGAAATTGATGAAAACTTGTTAAAAGATCTTAAAAAAATTAATGCATCAAAAGATGATTTAAAATCCCATGAAACAAAGCTCGTTGAAATAGAAGAAAAACACAAAATCAAGACTATATGGAGAAAGTTTTAATGAAACAAGTAATTACAAGATTTGCTCCTAGTCCAACTGGAACATTGCATATAGGTGGTGTCAGAACAGCTCTATTTAATTATGTTTATGCTAAACAAAATAATGGTCTGTTTTTGGTAAGAATTGAAGATACTGACAGAGACCGTTCCACAAAGGAATATGAAAAAAATATACTAAATAATCTAGAGTCCATAGGACTCAAACCAGATGAAAAACCTATTAATCAGTCTGAAAGAAATGAGATTTATTTAAAAGCTGCACAAAAAATAATTGAATCAGGTAATGCCTATTGGTGTGACTGTTCAACAGAAACATTAGATGAAATGCGAAGAGATCAGGCTAAAGCTGGAAAGAAACCGATGTATGACGGCCGAAGCAGAAATCTTGGTCTTAAACAATCTGAAAAAACGGTCTTAAGGTTAGCAACACCTTTAGACGGTGATATTGTTGTAAATGACATTATTCGTGGTGAAGTAAAATTTAAGAATAGCGAGTTGGATGATCTTATTTTATTAAGAAGTGATGGAACACCAACTTACCATTTGTGTAATGTCGTTGATGACTTTGAACAAAATGTGACCACAGTTATAAGAGGAGAAGATCACTTAAGTAATACACCACGCCAAATCCATATTCAAAATGCTCTAGGCTATCCTGATTTAGAGTATGCTCATCTTCCTTTAGTTCTTGGGGCAGATAAAAAAAGACTTTCAAAAAGACATGCTGCTACAAGTTTAGAAGAATACAGAGACCAAGGATATTTAGATTCTGCAATAATAAATACCCTATCAAGACTTGGCTGGTCCAAGGGTGAGAAAGAAGTTTTTTATCTGGAAGATTTAATTAAAGATTTTGATATAAACGAAGTTCAAAAAGCTGGAGCAATTTTTGATATAACAAAGCTTGATTGGTTGAATTCACAACATTTATCAAACCTGAAGCTCGATGATTTTAAAAATGTTTTAAAACCATTTCTTAATAAGATCGATATAGATATAGATGGTCATTCAAATACAGATTTGTTAATTAATGCAATGAAGTCATCAGAAAATACATTATCTGGCATTGCTAAATCATTAATACCATATTACAAAGATGGAATAACTTATGATGAGAAGGCCATCAGTAAGTTTTTATCTAATAATAGTTCTATTATTGAAGATATTAGAAACTTATTATCTAACTTAGACGATTGGAATGAATCTGCCCTAGATTCAGCATTAGGAACTTATCAGAGTGATAATAATTTATCAATTCCTAAAGTAAATCAGCCAATAAGAATAGCGCTTACTGGATCAACTAAATCACCTTCTTTAGGCCTTACATTAGCTATTTTTGGTAAAGATAAATCTCTGGAGAGAATTGAAGATTTAATAGACCATTTATCAACTTAATCATATATATAGGTTTTTTTTATACCTTATAAAATATCCTACAAATGTAGACATTTTCTTGCTCAAAAGCCTATAATAATTACACATATAATACATTTCATTTGGGGGATACATATGAAAAATATAAATTATTTATTTTCTTTATTATTTTTGTTGCCTGTTGCAATTTTTGCTCAAGAAAGTTCTGAGGAAAATGTAGAAGAAATTGTTGTAGTTGGTTCTCAAATTAAAGGAGCATCAATTACTGGAGCGCTTCCTGTTACTGTTATTTCTTCTGAAGATATTGATATCTTAGGCGTTGAAGATGGTACAGAATTATTAGAAAACATGACTGAACAAGGTCTTAATTACTTTACAGAAGCTGAATCAGATTCAGGTGGTGTTAATTCAGCAAGAGGTGATGTTGGAGCTTACAACATAAGAAATATGGGTGTAGGTAATACATTGATCTTATTAAATGGAAGAAGACTAGTTAATAACGCTGGGTATCAGACTGAGTTACTAGGTGGAGACTATGTTCCAACAATGAGTGTTAACTCTAATTTAATACCTACTATGGGCCTTGATCGTGTTGAGGTTCTAAAAGATGGTGCATCAGCCATATACGGAGCTGACGCTGTTGCAGGTGTTGTTAATAATGTTTTAAAGACAGATTATGAAGGTTTTGAGATTGCTTTGAGAAATCAAGGTTATGACAATTTTAGTGCTGTTGATGACAGAATTACTCTTAAATGGGGTAAAGACATGAATGGTGGCAAAACCAATATATCTCTTATGTATGATTTTTATGATAGAGATGGTATTGCAGCAGCTGAAGATCCAAGATGGGGGGACTCAGATCATAGAAAATGGATTCCTGCAGATTCTTTATGGGCTGGAGATACATCTTTTAGAAATTTATATTCTGGTAAATGGGCGCAGTTAGATATGCGTGGAAGGACTGGGTACTCTGATAGTGCAGGTGAAATGCAAATTATCCCAATTGCTGATCCAAGATGTGCAAGATCTGATTCAAAAGATACTGGTTACGGTACCTGTTTAGCTGTTGATACAACATCAATGGCAAATGGTGAATATTATATTAATCCAGGACAATTCAGAGATTACAGAGGAGAACTTGAAAGAAGTAACTTATTTGTTTTTGTAAATCATGAATTAGATGGCGGCTCAGAATTTTTTGCTGAAATCGGTTCTTACAATTCTGAATATATGCGTCATAAAGAACCAGCAGGTGACTTTAGCACAGCATTGCTTGAATTAGGCCCTAACTATTACTGGGCTAATGCTATAGGTTTATCAGCAGATAATTCTTCATCTAATAAGGCTGTAAGAATTGATAACTGGAGACCAGATATTGGTCCTAGAATCATCAATGTTGAAAAAGAAACGTATAGATATTTATTTGGTTTCAGAGGAACCATGGATTCTGGCTGGGACTGGGAAACAGCTGTTTTACATTCTAAGGCTATTTCAGAAGATTTAACTGAAAATAGACTATCAAATTCTTTATTACAAGCTGGTTTAAATGACTCAACTTCAAGCGCAATTAATATTTTCTCTGCTGATGTTAAAACAGCCTTAGCACCAGCTATTGTTGATGTGTCTAGAAATGATACTAGTGAGTTAAATACATTTGACTTTAAAATGACAAACCCAGAAGTATTCAATATGCCAGCAGGACCTGTCGGCATGTTGGTTGGTTTTGAATATCGTTCAGAATCTTATTCGGACGATAGAGATCCAAGATTAGATGGTACGATTCAGTTTCAATCTGCTGTAACTGGTTTAGGATTCCCATTTGTGGGTGATGTTCTTGGCTCAAGTCCAACTGTGGATACTTCAGCAAAAAGATCTACTAATTCTGTTTTTGCAGAAATGGTCATGCCTTTAACAAATAAAATGGAGGCTCAATTTGCTATGAGGCATGAGGATCCAGATGACACTAAATCTTCAACAGTATGGAAAGCTGCTTTAGGTTGGGAAATTGCTAATGATGTTTTGCTTAGAGGTTCTAAATCAACATCATTTAGAGTTCCAAACTTAATACAAGCTAATCAATTATACGTAACAAGAAGTGGTAACGTTGATGATGCAGTTGGTGAATTTGTTGGTGCAAATGATCCATTAGACGATAGATACCAAATTCAAAGTTATAGAATAGGTAATCCAGAATTATTACCAGAAGAATCTGATAATACTTCTTGGGGTTTTGTTTGGACTCCAAGCAATATTGAAGGTCTTACAGTAACATGGGATGACTGGAGAATTGAGAAAGATAATACAATTGTTCTTTTTGGAAGAACAAATGCAATGGTAGCTGATCTCGTTGCTCGAATTAATTATGGTCCTGACAATTGTGGTGGTTATAACAATCCTGCAATCATAAGAGATCAAAATCCTGGATATACATCAGCTGAAATTGCAAAATTTGCAGCAGCTGGAATTTGTCCTGCAGGGGAGGCGTTTACAATTTATGATGAATATACCAACGCCGCAACAAGATCTATAGCAGGCCAAGATATTGGTATCTATTATGATATCTCAACTGAGGTTGGTGATTTCAATATAACAGTTAATCATTCTGAGACTACTGAATTTGAACAGAAACCAACAAATGCATATCAGGCATTAGTTGATGCTCAGGCATCAGGAGTAATACCTTTTGACATAACCTTTGCTGGTTTTGGAAATCTTGCTGGTCTTGACGGAAACTATGTTGAAAAAACTAGTGTTAAGTTTAACTACAGAGTAGGAGACTTAGGTGTGCAATTATCTAGCCTAAGAAAAGGCGAGTTTTATCACAGTAGTGAAACCAGATCAGATGGCACGAGATATGTTATACCTAGTATGACGACTGTGAATGCTTCAGTTTATTATTGGTTTGATATTGGAGATCAAAAGGCCAGAGTTAAATTCGCAGTGAAAAACTTAGAAGACGAAAGGGCTCCATTGGCTGATAGATTCTATGGTTTCTTCGCAGATGCTCATCAAGATTATGGTAGAAACTTTTATCTTGATATAAAAGTTAAATTTTAATTAAACTTTATATACAAAAGGGAGTTTATAACTCCCTTTTTTTATGAAAAAATATTAGTATAAGATATGCCAGCATATAAAAATAAAGGTTTTTTCATAGGCTTAGTTGCTTTTACATTAATAGTATTATGCGGTATCTATGATTTTATTCCATCTAGCTTGGCGGCATTAGATGGCAAGGAATTTGATAATAATTCTAAATCTGTAGATAGCAAATCTGCTTGGTTTGTTTTGGCTGTTTTAATTTTAATGGCAATCTGGTGGGCGACTGAAGCTCTTCCGGTTGCTGTTACTTCACTATTACCATTGGCATTATTTCCATTATTAGATATTACAAGTTTTCAATCTGCTGCTGATCCATATGCTAATAAAAATATTTATTTATTTCTTGGTGGGTTTATTTTGGCACTTGGTATTGAAAGCTCTGGCTTGCATAAAAGAATGGCTTTAAAAATGATTATTGCAATTGGATCAAGTGGCCCAAAACTAATAGCTGGTTTTATGATAGTGGCTGCTTTAATTAGCATGTTTGTTATGAATACATCTACAACTTTAATGTTGTTACCAATTGGTTTGGCAGTGTGTGCAGTCATTGGCTCAACCATACCTAATATTTCTGATCAGCAAAAAAAATATTTTGATACTGCGCTTTTAATAGGAATCGCTTATGCAGCAACAATTGGAGGAATGTCAACAATCATCGGAACAGCTCCGAACTTAGTTTTCGTTACCTACATGGAAGTTGAACACAATATTGAAATAGACTTTTTAAATTGGATGAAGTTAGGCATTCCAGTTGCTATTGTCATGTTGACTTTTGCATGGTTAATTTTAACTAAATTAGTTTTTCCAATGAGCTTTGCAGCAACAAATGAAACAAAATACAAACTTAATCAAATGCTTAATGATCTTGGACCTTTGAATAAAGATGAAATAAAAATCTCATTAATTTTTTCACTTGCAGTGATTTCTTGGATGACAAGCAGAATAATAAGAGAAAAATTTGGTATTGGCTTAGAAGATGCAGGAGTAGCAATTATTATTGCCATCTTATTATTTACCATTCCTTCATCATCGAATAAGTCTCAGGATTTAATGCAGTGGGATAAAACTTCTAAATTACCCTGGGGATTACTTATTTTATTTGGTGGTGGATTGTCATTAGCAGCACAGGTCTCAAGCTCAGGTCTTGGCATATGGATCGGTGAGGGATTAACTGTTCTCAAATTAGTACATCCTATAATCTTGATCTTCGCTGTTGCAACTATGATAATTTTTTTAACTGAAGTGACTAGTAACGTTGCGACAACAAGTACATTCCTTCCTGTCATAGGGGCATTAGCTTTAGCTATCGGAGTGATGCCTGTTTCTCTTGCAATTCCAGTATGTTTAGCAGCTAGCTGCGCATTTATGCTTCCGGTGGCAACTCCTCCAAATGCTATAGTTTATGGATCAGGTAAATTCACTATTGCCACAATGATGAAAGCTGGATTCTTTCTAAATCTAGTTGGCATTTTAATAGTAACTTTGTTCTCATATTATCTAGCACCAATAATTTTTACTCAATGAAACTATTTTATATATTTATTTTTTTCGCACTAAATTTAAATGCTCAACAAAGTTATATTGATTATTTGTCTCCATATCATCCCGTAGTTAGTAACTCCGGAATGGTTGTATCACAAAATAATTTCTCTTCCGATATTGGTGTAGAGATTCTTAGTAAAGGAGGTAATGCAATTGATGCAGCTGTTGCAGTAGGTTTTTCACTTGCGATAACTTTACCAAGAGCTGGGAATCTTGGTGGAGGCGGCTTTATGTTGGTTTACCTTAAAGAAAAAGATGAAATCTTTTATATAGATTATAGAAGCAAGTCCCCCTTAAATTCCTCAATTGATAATATTTTTAATCTAAATGGTAAAAATATTAATCCAAAAGATTTTACTAATGATATGTTTAATACAACACGATATGGATATAAGGCACCAGCAATTCCAGGAACAGTTGCAGGATTATTAGAAGCCCATGAAAAGTTTGGATCTTTACCACTTGAGGAAGTTTTAGCACCTGTGATAAGGCAAGCAAGAGAAGGAATATTAGTTTCTTATGATCTAGAAAAAGCTATTGAAGATACACATCAGCTTAAGAAAGATCCAGAATCTCTAAAGATTTATTTTAAAAATGGAAGCGCAATAAAAGAAAATTCAATTTTTAAAAGACCGGACTTAGAAAAAACATTTAAGCTCATAGCATCTAATGGAAAGGATGGTTTTTACAAAGGAGATATTGCTAAAGCAATAGTAAAAGCAATGAATGAAAATGATGGATTATTTTCATTAACTGATTTTGAAAACTATAAAGTGCAAATTAGCGAACCAATTGTCGCTTCTTATAGAGGTAATTTGGTTTTCACAGCTGGACCTCCATCAGGCGGAGGGATAACCCTTCTAACAGCTTTAAATATATTAAGTTTTTTTGATTTACAAAAGTTTAATAAAGATTCAGCTATCACATATCATTTGATTTCTGAGGCTCTTAGAAGAGGTCATAATAATAGATCACACTTTGTAGGTGATCCTGACTATTTTGATGTTCCAATAAATCAGTTATTATCAAAAAAAAGAACAATGGAGCTTGCTAAGACCATTGATATTAAAAAAGCTTCTAAATCTACGGTTGTAAAACCTTTAGAGCTTATAAAAGAAAGCAGGGATACAACTCATTTTTCAATAATAGATAAAGAAGGTAATGCAGTTTCTAATACTTATACTCTTGGTTACTCATTTGGCTCAGGAGTAACTATTCCCAACACTGGTATTTTAATGAATAATCAGATGAATAATTTTGCCTATAGATATGGAGACAAAAATATAAGGGGTAGAGGAGCAAGCACAGGAAATAGATTTGAGGCAGGAAAAAGCCCAATGAGTACTATGGCGCCAACTATGATTTTTGATAAAGAGGGTGATCTTATGATGATAACAGGATCTCCAGGAGGCTCTTTAATACCTGCAGCAATATTAAGAGTTATTACTGGCGTAATCGATTTTGACTTGGATATAGGTGAAGCAACTATGTTGCCAAGAGTTCATAAAGATTGGCCAACTACTGGTATATTGTATGAGAGGACATTAAATTCTGATGTTGTAAGAATTATAAATAAAAATATCGGTCATAAAATGACACCTGAACACACAATGGGAAGCACACAAAGTATTCATATTATTGATCAAATTAATTATGGATTTGCTGACCTTAGAAGACCTAACGCATCTGTCTCTGTTCAATCTAATTAACTTTTCTATAGTCTAAAGGAGGCTCTCTATCACCTAATAATGGTTTGTATTGAAAATCATTTCCTACACGTGATTTAAGTTCATTTTTTGAATCTATAATAATTGATGGATTGCTAAAAATTTCAACAGCACTTTTTGCTAAAGTTTTTGCCGCTAGTTCGGCTCCTTTTAATCCTATAGAAGTTCCACCTGAAGCAACCGCTTGCCAAGAATGTGATGCAGTTCCTGGAACCCATGTGGCAGTTCTTAAGCCCGCAGTTGGTACATTCCAACTAACATCCCCTACATCTGTTGATCCATAACCATGAGATGTTTTAAACGGCCTTACTAATTCTTGAGATCCTATTTCGTTATCAGGCTCAAAGAAAGTAGTGTATATCTCAGATGCATATTCATTTTCATAACCATCGTAAGTGATTCCTCCTAAATTTTTTAAGTTCCCATGTACAACTTTTTGCAATGTATCATTTGGTAACAAAGAAAAATTTCCATGCATCACCTCATATGTCATTTTTGTATCTGTTCCCATAGCAGCTCCAGAAGCGGTATTTACGACTCTTGCAAACAAGTCTTCTACAATCGACATTTTTGGATGTCTTACATAGTAATAAACTTCAGCAAGATCAGGCACAACGTTAGGAGCAAGTCCACCCTTAGTAATTACATAATGAATTCTAGACTCTTGAGGTATATGCTCTCTCATCATATTCACCATATGATTCATAGCTTCAACTCCATCAAGCGCGGATCTTCCTTGTTCAGGAGAGCCTGCTGCATGAGCAGATATACCATTAAAAGTAAATTTAGCAGATTTATTAGAATTTGATGTTCTTGAATTTGCACTGTTTGCATCATCGGGATGCCAATGAAGAACAATATCAACGTCATTAAATAAACCTTCTCTAACCATATAAACTTTGCCCGAACCACCTTCCTCAGCTGGTGTTCCATAAAATCTTATTGTTCCTGGAATATTGTTTTTAATTATCCATTCTTTTACCGACACTGCAGCCCATGCAGATGCTGCACCAAATAAGTGATGACCACATGCATGTCCAGCTCCTGTAGGGTTATCTAAAACTTCTTTAAATGGTGAAGTTGTTTGTGCTAATCCGGGAAGGGCATCAAACTCTCCAAGGATTCCAATGACTGGACCACCATTATTAAATTCTGCAATGAACGCAGAGGGTATTCCAGCAACACCCTTTTTAATAGTGAAGCCAGCATCTTCAAGAGAGCTTGCTAATAAACTAGAACTTTGTTCTTCCTGATAACCTAGCTCAGCATAGTTCCATATTTCTAATGCTACATTTTGAAATTTTGTTTTGTGTGATTCTATGCTTTCCAAAACGTCATCACTTAAAATATTATTGCTTAATAATATTAAAATTAATGCACTAATTGATTGTTTGCGAAATAAACTTTTTTTTCTACCCATTCTTTTTTCTCCATTGACCTAATAATAGATTCATCAGATGAAGTAATCAATTTTCTTTTACCATCATCACAATCTATGAACATTATTGATACAGGTTTATTGTTCTTATTTATTATTGTATAACCAATAATTTTTCCATAACCTTCTTCTAATGAAGATATTTCAATAGGCTGCTCAATTTGCATAGCATTATTTGTAAAATCTTTGTGTATGAAATCTATTGCAGGTTTTTTTGACCATAAAGCATATGACTGCTTAGTCATCATTCCAGAAACCCCTGTTACAATACCTACTTTATTATTATCTTCTCTGATTTTTGAAATCATTTTAATTGTTGAATGAATTACAAAGCTATTTAAAGGTCCTCCCGCAAATGGCATCCCCCCTGTAATTGTCATTTCCTTATTTTTTTTTAAATTAAGTGATTTTGCAAACATTGAAACAGCAACTGGAAAGCAACTATAAAGGTCATATAGGTTGGGTGTAATATTATTTAATTCACAGATTTTTAATATAAATTCTGCAGCTAATTTCATTCCACACGGGTTAATTAAATTGGGTCTCTGTAGGGTAGCAATCATATGATTTGTTTCAGATGAGGCAAGAGGATAAACTCTTTTGCTAAATGGAATATCTAATTCATCAGCAACTTCATCAGAACAAATGATCATTGCACAGGACTGATTTACATTCCAAGAGGTGCAGTGATATTTATTATAAGGAAATGCTTGCAATGGATTATCTTTACTCTTAATTAAAATCTCTTTTGAATTAAGAGACTTATCTCTCCATGCATCTTTGTTATTAGATGCTATTTTAGAAAAATCTGAATAGATATTTGCAATCTCTCTATGGTATTCATCAAAGCTCTTGTTTGATGATGAGCGCAGCGCACTTTCTAAAATCGCATAATAGCCAACTGCCATTAATCCAAGTACATCCTCCTCAACTTTAAGATGTAAATCATCTTTAGCTTTTATATAGAAGTCGGGGTTGGTAGTTAGCTTAGTCTCTTCAAAGGTCTGGTTTTCTATGTCGCTTCGTAGTATTTTATATCTAGCCTCACCACCAAGAATTAATCCTGCTTTAATTTTTCCTTTTACTATTTTATTACAAGTAGAGTTGATTAAATTTTGTTGCAGCACTCCTATTTTAGTAACGCTAGTTTTAATATCTTTTATTCCGTTATTGTCAGCAACCCATCTAGCAGGATCTCTATAACGCCAAAAACCTTTTGGAACTTGAACTTCATCAATATATTGTTTTATTTTTTGATTTCCAGAGTCATTGACAGCAACTTTGAAAGCCTTGTCCATTAAGATAAGAGCTTCATCCAACTCATTAAAATTTGCTTTTTGTTGATAAGTGCCAATACCAACAACAACTGGTCTATTTTTCATTAATTTATATAGACGCGAAGCCCCAATAGTTATAGCCTACAATTTTTGGTGTGCTTGGAAGGTACATTTGTTCTAGGTTGTGAACTTTGAATCCAGCTTTGAGTAATAGATCTGGTATATCCCTGTTGATGTTACAACCTCCAAATAATTTGCCCCAAATAGGATTGATTCTATTTTGCCATTTCGATACTGAATAGTCTGGAGCAAGACCATGTTCGCAAAATAGGATATTAGCATCTGGCTTCATTACTCTTTTGATCTCATTAAAAGAATCATCAATTTTTTCAATTGAGCATAATGTGTAGGTAATCAGTACAGTATCTACAGAATTTGATTTTAATTTAATCTCTTCTGCACCATTAATTAAAAAATCTATATTAATATCAAATTCTAAAGCATTTTTGATAGCTATATCACAAAGTTCAGCAGATGGATCAAGCCCATATATCTTATCTATATTTGAAAGATTGTAATGAGGTAAATTTAGGCCTGAGCCTATGCCTACCTCAAGAACTGTACCAGCAGCATGAGGAACTATTTTATCTCTTTGATATTTTATTGGTTTTGTTGAACAACAGACATCCAAAAGCTTAGGAAGAACATATTTGTCATAAGCTTTCTTAATCATTCTTCAATATCATCTAAAGGCATTGCAGCAATATTAAAGCCAGCGTCTACGTAAGTTATTTCACCAGTAATACCACTTGCATAATCAGAGCACAAAAAAGCAGCAACATTTCCAACTTCTTCTGCTGTTATAGTTCTTCCAAGCGGCGCTCTTTTTGAATGTTGACTTAACATTTTTCTAAAATTCTTAACACCTGAAGCAGCCAATGTTTTTATAGGACCTGCAGAAATAGCATTCACTCTTACATTATCTCTTCCCATTGAAGCTGCAAGAAATCTCGTGTTGGCCTCTAAGCTTGCTTTGGCAAGTCCCATAACATTGTAATTTGGGAGTGTTTGAGTAGACCCTAAATAGGTTAGGGTGAGGAGAGCTGAATTATCATTCAGCATAGGTTTTGCTTCTCTTGCCATTGCAGTAAAGCTATAAGAGCTAATATCATGAGCAATTTTAAAACCTTCTCTATTAGTGACATCAACAAAATTTCCTTCCAACTGGTCTGCTGGCGCGTAACCTATTGAATGAATAAATCCATCAAATTTTTCCCATCTTTTACTCAACTTATTAAAAGATGATTGAATAGAATCATCGTTCGATACGTCGCATTCTATTAAAATATCAGATCCACATGATTCTGCTATAGGTCCTAAATTCTTTAAAAGTCGCTCATTTTGATATGTGAAAGCTAATTCTGCGCCTTCTCGATGCATAGCATGAGCAATTCCTGCTGCAATTGAATATTTATTTGCAAGCCCAGATATCAAAAATTTTTTATTTTTTAGTAACATTTTTATTAAATTGTTGGTTTTATATCCATATTGTAAGAGAAAAATACCTAAATAAATAAATTTATATAGACTTTTGAGTTTATACAAATGGAAACTATTGATATAAAAAATACTTATATTTAATTATAAATAATGAACAAAAATGTAGATTTCTTATAAGAACTCTGAAACAATAGGATTCATAACGTGTTTAGCACGCATTAAAACGTGCTTTCATAAATATTAATCGAACTTACAGGGGAATTGTATGTTTAATAAAGAGAATTATTTATTTGCAGTTCTTGCGCTTTCTTTCGGCTTATTTAATGCTGATTTGGTTGCACAAGAAGAAGCTGCAGATAATGTAGAAGAGGTTGTTATAACCGGCTCTAGAATAAAGAGAAAATCTTTAAATAGTGCTGCACAGGTTTCAACAATCACCAGTGAGGATATTGATGCATCTTCAGCTCTAATGACTGCTGACGTATTAAGAAACTCAATTTATAACTCTTTTGGATCAAGTGGACCGACAGCTGGTAGTAGCGCTATGGGTAACGCAACAGTCAGTGTTAGAGGTTTAGGATCTAGTAGAACATTAATACTCATGGATGGAAGAAGAATGCCTGGTTCACCTCATCTTGGTGGATCTGGAGCTGTTAATATCAATATGATACCAACTGTTGCAGTTGATCGGATTGAGATTCTAGCTGATGGCGCTTCATCTGTGTATGGGTCTGATGCTATAGCTGGTGTTATTAACGTTATAACTAAAAAAGGTTTCGACGGAATGGAATTTAATTTCAGACGTGGTGATAGAGACCGTGATGATGGTGAAGAAAACTCAGTATCATTTATCTATGGTGCAACAAACGATAAAGGTTATGTAACTATTATGGTTGAGCATGATGAAAGAGATGAAATTTATCTCAAAGATAGATGGTATACAAAAGCTAGCATTAATGACAAAAACGGTGACGGAGTGGTTGACTTGTACAACGAAACTTATGGTTTAAGTTGGTATTCAAGAAATTTAGCTGATCCAGTTACTGGAGACATTATGGCTACACCAACATGTCCTGGTTCACAAGATAACCCAACTGATGGGTGGTGGGGACCTAACTTTGGTGGTGCTGCTTTCGGTCAAGGAGCGACTTCAACACCTTCAAATGGTGGTCCTGCAAGAGGAATCTGCGGATTTGCTTGGGCTGACATCATGGTACAAGATGCTGCTACTTTCAGAGACAGCATTACAACAAACATTGATTACGAGATTAATGACAAAATTAGCTTGTACTCTAGAATTAATTACTTAAGAAACGAATCAACAGGTAGATATGCTCCTCCTGCTGCTAGATACCCTAGTATTGCAGTTGGCGACGCAGCTAACCCTTATGACGTTCCTGTGACTGGTTACTGGAGATGGACTGAAATTGGTAACCGTGGTATGCACCAAGTGGACCAAGGTACAGACGCAGTATTTGAATTAACTTATAAAGTTAATGACGATGTTGAAGTTGTCTATGGTACTCAAATTAATAAATTCTATGGCGTAGACATTGGTAGATACTACCTAAGTTATGCAGGTTTAGATTCAAATAATCTAAATAATGAACCATTTGGTTCTGCTGCAGGTGCTGCTGCCATGAGTTCAACTACATTAGTTGAATACACAAACCATTATGAAAAGAATGATGTAGTCGTGCAAATCGATAATATTATGGATTTACCTGGTGGTTCAGTATCAGCTTTATTCGGTATTGAGAATTTTGAAAATAGATACTCAGCTGAATATGATAAGCATTCAGAAAATGGCTTAGTTGGTGGTTCTGCTGGTAACTCAGGTGCTGGTATTAGAGAAGTTGATTCAGTATTTGGTGAAGTATTATTCCCAGTAATGGATAACTTGGAAATAACAGCTTCATTTAGATCTGATGATTATTCAGATGTTGGTGAAAGTGATTCATTTAAATTAGGTGCCTTATGGACTCCAATGGCTGGAACTATTGTTAAACTTAACACTGGTGATGGTTTCAGAGCTCCAACAATGGACAACCTATATGGTGCAACTACTTTTAGTGCTAACACTGTTTATGACTACAAAGCTTGTGCTGCTGCAGGAACTTCTGCTGCTGATTGTGCTTCAAAGCAAGTATCAACATTAATTAAAGCTAATCCAAATCTAGGCGCTGAATCTTCTGAAGGATTCACAATGAGCGTTGAACAAGATATGGGTATGCTGGTTGATGCTCTTGAAGGTTTACAAGTAAGATTCGATTATTATGAAATAACTATTACTGATGCTATTGCAAGTATTTCTACACAAGACGTAATGTGGAATGACTTTGTAGGCGGAAGTGCACTTTCAAATAATGTAACATTCTTTAACGCTGCTGGTATTGCTGGTGACGGAACTGCTGCTGGAGCACCTACTGGAACTGGTGTTGTTGGTGATGCATGTCCTGCAGGCTCTACTTATGTAAGAAGAGAAGGTAATGATTCTTCAATCTATGTTATTAGATCATGTGCTAACGGTCGTGTTGACTATGTTGGTGCTGGATTTACTAACGTTGGTGAAATCGAAGTAGTTGGTTATGATTTATTCGTAAATTACACTAGAGACGTTGGTCCTGGTGTTATGAATGTATCTTTAGACTACACTGAAATGGATGAGTACAATACTGATTCATTCACAGGTAGCTCTCAAAAAACTAACAACGTTGGTTTTGAAGGAACACCTTCAACAAGAAATAACCTTAGCCTTTCATATGCTTGGGATATTTACAGCGTTGCTTTAACACAAAGAAACATTGGTGATTACAGATTAAGTCAGGATGCTGAAAAGGATTCTGCTGGTAACCCAACTGGTGGAATTGTTAAAGCTGGTGGCACACAGGATGAGTACAGCGCAATGGACCTACAAATCAAAGCTGATTTAGGTAAATATGGTGTTGTTACTTACGGTATGCTTAATGTTGAGGATGAAGATCCTTTACCAAATGCTAATGGAGACAGAGATGCGTATCTAGGTCTTTATAGTAACCAAGGACTTATTTCTTATCTAAAATGGAATGTTAAATTCTAATTAGATATTGATTAATATTAAAAGGCCGGTCTTACCGGCCTTTTTTTATGACATTGATTTAAGTACAATAATCTATGCGCTACATTCAAAAAATATTAATTTTAATCTTTTTCACCAACCTTGCTTATACAGATATAACAGATAGCTGTTATACAAAAATGATTCAGATTATGAAACCCTCGTACCCAAGAACTAATTATCAAGGATATGCTGAAGTTAAATTTAATATAAATAAATATGGAACTGTTGAAAATGTAAGGATCATTAGTTCTGATTGCGCAATTGCAAGAGATGATGATAAAAATATTATCTTTAAAAGATGTCCATTCTTTAAATCGAATGCGGTTGCTGCAGCAAAATACCTAAAGTTTAAGCCTCCGGTCGATAGTCTTGGTAATGCTTGTGAAATCAAAGGCAAAACTCATAAATATAAATTCTCAAGATTTAAAATTGATGGAGATGATTTTTTACTAAGAGAAGATATTAAAAAAAGAACGATGGATACTAATTTTTATATGAATTCTGATTTAGCCTCCGATTCATTTATGTCAAATAAACAAGAGGCTAATCAAGGGCTTCCATTAGAGAAACCAAGAAAATAAAGTGATAACATTTAAAAAATTTAAAGTTAGTTTTTATAAAAAGATATTTGCATATTTCTCGAAAGTGTCAATTTTTTTTATGAATATTTATATAAAATCTCAAATTAAAAAATCCTAAATCCTCATATATTATTTTATGAAGTTACTCTTAATAATTTTATTGCTAACTCCTAATATTATTTTAGGTGAATATCAAAATACTAATGGTAAAGCTTTAAAAAAACCATTTAGTGATATGGTTAAATGGATACGGATGGAAAATGAAACTGTTGTTTCATCAATTGATGTATCTGCCCAGTGGAAAGATATTAATCTTACAACAGATAATAATTATGTTATTTGGATTGGCCACTCCACTTTTTTAATTAAAACAAATGGAATTACAATATTAACTGATCCAGTTTTTTCTGACAGAGCATCGCCATTTAAAAATATAGGACCTCAAAGATTAATTCCGCCCGCAATTAATTTACAGGATCTTCCAAAAATTGACTTTGTTACTGTGAGCCATAATCACTATGATCATTTAGATATTTCTTCAATTAAAGAAATATCTAAACTTAATCCTGAGATAACTATTTTAATTCCAGCAGGTGATTTAAAGCTTTTTAATAGAAAGGGTATTAAGAATGCATATGAGTTTGAGTGGTGGCAGTCATATAGCTCAAAGGACGTTACATTTACCTTTACTCCTGTCCAACATTGGTCTAAACGAGGCTTGTTTGATAGAAATAAAAGCCTATGGGGTGGTTGGTATATAAAGCATAAAGACTACTCTTTATATCATGCAGGAGATACAGGTTACTCTAAAGATTTCATTGAGACAAAAAATAGACTTGGGTCTCCAAAATATGCATTTATTCCTATTGGTGCCTATGACCCTGAATGGTTTATGTCAGAAAGTCATGTCAATCCCGAAGATGCTGTCCAAATCATGATAGACCTAGAAGCAGAGCATAGCTTTGGAATGCACTGGGGAACATTTAAATTAACAGATGAAGACACTTTAGAACCTCCGATAAGACTTAATGAAGCAGTGAAGGCTTCTAATATTAAAAGCTTTAAATCACTTATACCAGGAGAAGTAATAAATCTTAACTGATTTAATTTACTTAAAAAATATAGTTAGGTAACATGATATTTCTTTGGGGCTATAGCTCAGCTGGGAGAGCGTCAGCGTGGCACGTTGAAGGTCGTCGGTTCGATCCCGACTAGCTCCACCAATTTAATTAATTATTTCAAAATATCGAAACACTGACCATAAAGAAAAATAAACAATAGCACTAAGCAATAGACCAATGATCATTGTTGATAATTTTGTTAAATACTTTTTCATAATAATTATTTATAACTATACAATCTATTATATGAATTATTTGATCATATCTAACTTTTTATANANNAAAACTNATATNNANANATGAATAATTGGATNAGTTGGNTNNTNTATTTNNGNCTNGCAATNGGNATATTNTTTTTNGTNGTTAACCTTGCNTACAGNTAGTNNNTTTATTNTTTNTNANTATAAAANTTNANNTTGGAATCTTTNATNGAGAANANNCTNACNGCAAAAATATCTTTNAAATAATTTTGATAGTTNTTCCANGGNGCNTTATTGCCNTGNTTNGGCATAAGATGAAGNCCTCTNTNNACATAACCNGAAGTAAAATCAATTANNTCNTCATCNCCATANGCNNNTTTATCATCNANAGGNNCNCANCAATCAACNCCTTTTTTNTCCATTAANTTNATTAATCTNCANACNTANTCNCATGTTANGTCNGCCCTTAGNGTCCANGATGCATTNACATATCCAAANGANANAGCAAANTTNGGAANNCCACTTAACATCATNCCNTTATAGGTNAGTCTTTCATGAGCATTAATNTNNANNTNATCNAGNGTAACNNTTATATCATTTAANGAATTNAGNTCNATNCCTGTNGCAGTNANAATNATNTCAGCNGANANTTTTTCTCCNGATTCAAGCANNATGCCATCAGATNCAAATTNNNNTATNTNNTCNGTAANAACNGANGCTTTNTTATTTTTNANTGCNTTAAATAANTCACTATCAGGAACAAGGCACATTCTTTGATCCCAGGGCTTATAGGAAGGTGTAAAGTGTTTTTCAATATCATAATCATGACCNAGCTCATCTTTTAATAAATCAAGAATACTTTTTTTAATTTTTTCTGGAAACCTTCTTGCCAAAAAGAANGTATAGCTCTGCCAAAGAATATTTTTCCATCTAATTAAAAAATATGTGACTTTGATTGGAAGAAACTTACGAAGAAACTTATTAAAAGAATCTTCACTAGGTCTTGATATAACGTAACTAGGTGACCTTTGCAACATAGAAACATGTTTAGCCTTTTTAGCAATTGCTGGAACTAAAGTTATTGCTGTAGCCCCACTTCCAATAACAATAATTTTTTTATTTGCATAATCAATTTGATCATTCCAAAACTGCGGATGAATAATTTGACCTTCAAATTTTTCATGGTTTTCAAAAGAGGGCATGTGTGGTTTTAAATAACTAAAATAACCACCACATAAAAACAGAAAATTACATGTCATATTTTTTGATTGTTCCCTGTCTTTAATAACTAATTCCCAGTGTGACTTGTCAGAGTTCCAATTTGCAGAATTAACTTTATGATTTAATAAAATATTTTCTCTTAACCTGTTTTCATCTACAGTTTCGTTTAGATATTTCAAGATAGAAGGACCATCAGCAATAGATTTATCATGAATCCATGGCTTAAACCTAAATCCAAGTGTGTGCATATCAGAATCAGATCTAATTCCGGGATATTTAAAAAGATCCCATGTTCCACCAAGATTTTCTCTACCTTCTAGTATTGAAAATGATTTATTAGGACAACTTTTTTTTAAATTATAACCAGCAGCAATACCTGATATTCCAGCCCCAATAACTATTACATCTTTATGCATTTTATTTATTAATTATCACATTGATTATTTGATAGGTTAAAATTCTACTATGAAACTAGCTTTTATAATCATTTTAATTTATTCAAATGCCATTTTTGCATCTGATGTGACTGTAAATGAATTAAAAAACAAATCACCTGAAAGAGTTCTCTATATTGGTAATAGTTACTTATATTATAACGACAGTCTTCATAATCATGTTAGACGAATGCTTGAAGAGAGTTATGGACGAGAATTTGATACAGGAAACTATAAGTCAGTTACTATTAGCGGATCAAGACTGTCTCATCATAATATCGACCATTCTCTTGATCATAAAAATCTTGGTGCAAAAAAACCTTTTGAGCTCGTAATTCTTCAAGGAGGCAGTGGTGAAACTAACTCTATAGAAGAAAGAAATATTTTTGCACAAGAAGTTAATGTTATGGTTGATAAAATTCACAATAAAGGTGCTGAAGCTGCTCTTTATATGATTCATGCTTATGTTGAACCACATGAAGATACTAGTCCAGATATGATTAAAAATATTAAAAAGATGTATATTGATACAGCTAATAATAATAATATTTTGGTAATACCAGTTGGCATTGCATTTGAAAATGCCTACATAGAAAAACCTAAAATTAAATTGCATAAACGCTATGATGGCACTCATCCAAGTTTACTCGGTACCTATTTAGCAGCTGCTGTAGTATTTTCAAGTATTACTCAAAAGTCGCCAAAAAATATTAATTATAATTATTATGATGCTATAGGAGATTTAGATATTGAATTTCTTCAAAAAATAGCTCATGAGACCGTAGAAGATTTCTATGGTATCAATTTAAATTAAAAAAGGGCGTAAAATGCCCTTTTTTTATAGCAACTTAGATTATTCTAGATTTTGAACTAACTAGATACTCCAGAAACTGCATCAGAATCATCTTTTGAGCTTCTAACTTTTTTATATAAAGTACATTTCTTTTTTTTGGCTATATATGTAAATCCTTCTACATTTGTTGGTGAGATTACATTTTTTGATTCAGCAAAAGCTTCACATTTTTCAACAGAAGCATACTTTGATGAACTTTTAGAAGTATAAATTTTTCCTTTTAAAGCCATCCCTTCTTTAATGTCAAAATCTGCTGCACTATAGAAAGGAATTAATAGGATTGATGCGATAATTAGTTTTTTCATAATATATAGGGGAGTTAATTAAGTCCATAATATATACCTAATCGACTTAAATTATATGAAGAACAGGCGAAATTAATATACTAAAGTTATACCTAAAAAATATATATAACTTATTAAATAATTACTAAGTTAGGTGAATTATTTATCTCTAATAATCTCTTTTTGATTCAATTTCTTTTATAACTAGTTCTGCTTGTTTTACTGCTAGACCAATATACGTTTCTGGATTAAGAATATTTTCTAGTTCTTCCTGAGAGACATTTTTTCTAATAATAGCATTTTGTAAAGCTGCTTCAGCTAATGATAGATTATTTTCAAGAGCCATTTTAGCCACATCATGCATGAGGTTATTTGCTGTATCTTTCCCAATTTTATCTGCAAGATAAAAAGTAAGTCTTTGAGACAGGATCAGGCCTTTAGTTATGTCCAAATTCATTCTCATTTTGTCTTTATTGATTTTTAATTCTTTTAGTAGTGGTTTTGCTCTACTGATCATCTTTTCAGCTTCTATGGAGATAGCTTTTAGCTCGTCATCACTTTTTTGACCATCTCTTTCAAAACTATTAATCATGTCATCGAGCACTATTTCAGATAACCGAGGTATCACTCTTGAAAATTCTATTAAGTCTCCTGGTCCTCTGGGATTCTTCTTTTGTGGCATAGTGCTGCTACCTATAGACCTTGAACCTAAATATTCTTCTGTTTCTCCAATCTCAGTCATTTGCAATAAGGTTAGTTCATTTCCAATTCTTCCAAATGATTTTGAAATAATAGCAAGTGTTAAAGCATATTCAGCAAACACATCTCTAATGCCATGCCAGTCATCTTTGGAAGGTTCATCCAGACCTAGTTTTTTCATCATTATTGCTTCTGTTTCAATTGCGTTATAACCTAGTCCAAGATAAGAACCAACAGCTCCTTTTAATATACCTGACTTGTTTATTTTTGATTGGATATGTTGCAGTCTTTCTATGTTTCTTCTATTTTCTGCTAACCAAGTGCTAGTTTTTTTACCAAAAGTAATAGGAAGGGCATGCTGGCCTAGGGTTCTTCCAGGCATGTAGGAGTATAGATTGTCTTTGGTAAGAGTAATTAAATATTCTTCTACTTCTAATAAGTCATCAATTAAAAGGTCTATTGAATCTTTAATTTGAAGAACTAAGACAGTATCCCAAATATCAACCGTTGTAGCTCCGAAATGTAAAAACTCTGAAGATTCATCATCCATAGATCTTTTCCATACATTTAATCTTGCTACTAGGGTATGTCTAACAATCTTATGTTCAGCATCAATATCTTTTTGTTTTAGGTTCTTTAGGTTTGCTTTAAGCTTTATCTCATCAGCAGCCCATTGAGGAATGATTTCAAGCTCAGCCTGCGCTTCAGCAAGAGCAACTTCCACATTCATGAAAAGTTGGTTTTTGTAATCTGGTTTGAAAATATCCGATACCGTGTTTTCGGCATAAATAACTGGAAAAATAAAGAATAAAGATAATAAGATTTTTTTCATGTCAATATTATATGGGCTATCATTAACATAAATAAGTATTATTTCAATATTAACCATACGGTATTAAAATTCTTATATGAAATATGATGTTTATTACATAGATGCTTTTAGTAGTAAATTATTCTCTGGAAATCCAGCTGCTGTCATCTTTTCTAATCTTAATGACTCAGGGTTAATGCAGAACATTGCAGCAGAAAATAATCTATCAGAAACCGCGTTTGTAGATTTAGATACAAATAGAATTAGATGGTTTTCTCCAACCTGTGAAGTTAATCTTTGTGGTCATGCAACTTTAGCATCAGCTTTTGTATATTTTAATTACCTAAGTGATGGCAAATCTTCTATAACATTAAATTCTGCAAGTGGTCAGTTAAAAGTTTATAACAAAAAAGATTTTCTAGAATTAGACTTCCCAAAAGATAATTATANTAAAGTTGATATGGTNGANTTAGTTAAAGAGGCAACAGGATCAGAACCTATTGAAACCTACCTTGGAGATATAAATCTTTTTGCTGTTTATGAGACTGAGGAAATTGTTAAAAATATTACCCCAAATTTTGATCTCGTATCTGCATTAGAAGGACAGGGATTAATTATTTCATCTCCAAGTAATTCATATGATTTTGTTTCACGATACTTCTGTCCAAAATATGGCATCAATGAAGACCCTGTAACTGGTTCTGCTCATACTACCTTAATTCCTTATTGGTCAAATAAATTAAATAAATCGAATCTTAACGCTAATCAAATCTCCTGCAGAGGCGGAGAGCTTTTTTGCACTAATTTAGATGATAGAGTTTTAATAGGCGGCAAGGCCATCTTATATATGAAAGGCTGCATAGAATTAAATTAGATCTCTATAACTTGTTTTCCAAAATTTTTACCTGTTAGAACATCTCTAAGTGCTTGTGGTGCATTTTCAAATCCTTTGGTAATAGTCTCTTTAAATACGATTTTTTCATTAGATACCATCTTTAAAATTTCTTGTGTAGCATTTGCCCATTCATCCATCCACTCCGTAACTACAAAGAATCTATGTTCAGGCTTAGGATCAAGTGCTCCTAATACATGAAATGGAGTTTCAATATTAAGCATGTCTTCTTCATTATATTGTGAGATAAAACCACAAATCGGAACTCTTGCTCCTGAATTCAACAACGGAGCTACTGCTCTAGTAACAGCTCCTCCAACATTTTCAAAATAGATATCTATTCCATCTGGACATGCATTTTTTAGATTTTTATTTAAATCTCCAGATTTATAATCAATACAGTCATCGAACTTTAAAATATCTTTAACAAAACTACATTTATCAGGACCACCAGCAATGCCTATTACTTTACATCCATATAGTTTTCCTAGCTGACCTACTACAGTTCCAACTGCACCAGAAGCTGCAGAAACTACTAAGGTCTCTCCCTCTGATGGCTTTCCAACTCTATTAAGTCCAAAATAAGCTGTTCTGCCTGGCATACCAAGAGTGCCTAAGAACGATGAGAGTGAAATGCTAGATTCAGGAACTTTAATTAAGGCTGGATCAGTATCCTTAACCTTTATATAGGTTTGCCAACCTTTATGAGCACAGATTTTATCTCCAACCTTATAAAGATCAGAATTACTTTCGATTACGACTCCAGCGGTCTCTCCAGTCATTGGTTCGCCTATCTTTGCAGGGGCAGCATATGATTTAGAATCATTCATTCTTCCTCTCATATATGGATCAATCGAAAGATACTTAACTTCTATCAATATTTCATTTTTTTCAATAGATGAAATTTTTTCTTCTTCTAGTTTCCAACAATCATCATTTGGCATTCCAATTGGTCTTTTATCTAAAAGATATTGTTTATTTGTATATTCCATAATTATCTCCTTATATTAAATTTGTTAATTTTCTAAAATGTTTTCTGCATAGAGTTTTATAAATCTCATTACCACCTATTAAAATTTTTTCACCCTTAAGAATAACATCTCCTTTCTCATCTAATCTTACTACCATTGTTGCTTTTTTATCACATTCACTACAAATAGTTTTTAACTCATTAAGATTATCTGCAATAGCTAATAATTCAGAACTTCCTTCAAATAAATTGCCTTTGAAATCTGTTCTTATTCCATAACACATTACTGGTATATTTAACTCATCTGCAATTTTGCTGAGACTATGAACTTGTTCCTTAGATAAAAATTGAGCTTCATCTACAAAAATACAACTTATCTGATCATAGTTAGTTGCATTAAGACTATCAAAAAATTGATATTCTTTATTAACAATAATTGCATTAGCTTTGAGTCCTATCCTTGATATGATTTTTCCACCAGATTTTTCTGCAATTTCATTTGGGATGAATAGCATTGTTTCTAAACCGCTTTCTTGATAGTTATGATTTGATTGAAGAAGGGCAGTAGATTTACCTGCATTCATAGTTGAGTAAAAGAAATGAAGTTTTGCCATATAATGATTATATCTTGATAAAGGCTCTATGTGCTTATGAATGTATTTGAAGAAAAGGGAATTACTCATCTCGACCTCCATGGAGTGAAACACAATGATGCAAGTGATGAAGTTATTGATTTCGTCTATCAATACCAATCATTATTACCGCTAATTATTATTTGTGGGAACTCAAATAAAATGATTAAAATTTCTGAAGATGTTCTTTCAAGCAATTCAATAATGTTCTCTAAGCCAAGATTTGGTATTATTAGAGTCGAAAAAATATAAAGATTATGAAAATTAAAGATATTTTGCTCTTTGATGAGCAACTAACAGAAGAAGAGCTCATTGTTCAAAAATCAGCAAGGGACTATTGTCAAAAAGAATTGATGCCGAGAATAATAGATGCAAATAGAAATGAAACATTTGATAAGGGCATATATAAAGAAATGGGTCAGCTTGGTTTTCTAGGTGCTCCAATCAATGGCTATGGATGCGCTGGAACTAATTATGTTTCATATGGATTAATTGCAAGAGAGATTGAAAGAGTTGACTCGAGTTATAGATCAGCATTCAGTGTTCAAACCTCATTAGCGATGCATGCTATCTATCACTTTGGTTCAGATGAACAAAAAGATTTTTATCTACCAGAAATGGCTAAAGGAGAGCTGATTGGATGTTTTGGATTAACAGAATCCGATGCAGGCTCAGATCCAGCTTCTATGAAAACTCATGCAATTGAAAAAAATGATGGCTATATCCTTAATGGATCAAAGACTTGG
This sequence comes from Gammaproteobacteria bacterium TMED226, assembly GCA_002169105.1. Lineage (GTDB taxonomy): Bacteria > Pseudomonadota > Gammaproteobacteria > Magnimaribacterales > D2472 > SAR86A. The sequence goes on from NHJX01000013.1 coordinate 42,577, forward strand.
ATAACTAATTCTCCAATAGCAGATGTATTGGTAATATGGGCTAAAGACGAGCAGGGTGTGTTAAGGGGTTTCATAGTAGATAGAAGTTGTAAGGGTTTAACTGCTCCTGTAATTGAAGGAAAGTTTGCACTAAGAGCATCAATTACGGGTCAAATCTTTTTAGATGATGTTTTTGTTGCTAAGGAAAAAGTTCTTCCAAAAGTGCAAAGTTTTAGAGGCCCTTTTTCATGTCTAAATATGGCTAGATATGGAATTGCATGGGGTGCCATGGGAGCGGCTGAATTTTGTTGGAATGCTGCACTCGAATATTCATTAGACAGAGAACAATTTGGGAAGCCTCTTGCTTCAAAACAATTAATTCAAAAAAAATTAGCCGATATGCAAACAGAAATCACTTTAGGACTTCAGTCAATCTTAAGAGTAGGTAGGCTTATTGATGATAAAAAAATGAAACCTGAAATGATATCTTTGCTTAAAAGAAATAATTGTCAAAAGGCCTTAGATATTGCACGAATATCACGTGACATTCATGGAGGAAATGGAGTTAGTGACGAATATCATGTTATTAGACATTGTATGAATCTTGAAGCTGTTAATACTTACGAAGGAACTTCAGACATTCATGGCCTGATTTTAGGTAAAAATCAGACCAATATTGATGCGTTTTAATTTTTAAGATATTTATTTAAAAACGATTCTTGTATTTCTAAATATTCTAGTGATGCTTTTTCACCACAATAAGTTACACAATGACCTTCATATTTCTGAAACATTGCTTCATAAACCTTACCCTTCCTTTTTAATTTAGCAATAAGATCTTCTGCATGATAAGCCTCAACAATATTATCATTAGAACCTTGAAGAATTAGGAGAGGAGCTTGGATATTATCAACATGATTTAATGGAGAAGTTTGTTCTGCGTATTCTCTGCCTTCAGCAGTCCTCATATTACCCCATTCAAGCAATGGCTCTTCATCCCATGAGAATAGTATGCTAGATCTTCTTGTGTAGTCATTAAGAAGTTGCTCCATGTCAGTAACGCCAATAGCATTAATGCCGCATCTATAAACTTCAGGTGTAAAAACTAATCCAGCCATCGTTGCATAGCCACCATAACTGGCTCCAGCAATACAAACCCTATCTTTATCAGCATACCCATTTTCAATAGCCCAATTAACTCCATCTGTTAAATCATCTTGCATCTTTTTGCCCCATTGGGTATTACCGGCAACATAATGATTAGTTCCATTTCCAGTTGAGCCTCTGAAATCAGGTTGAAGCACATTAATACCTCTATTGACTAAAAACTGCGCCCAAGAATCATAATAAATTCTTTGTTTAGTATTAGGACCACCATGAGGCATGATAATAAAATAATTTTTATCAGTTTCCTGTTTAGTGAGAGTTAGAAGGGCAGGAATTTCTAGCCCATCTCGTGCAGTATATTTTACAGGCATAGCCTTAACTAACTTATTTCTATCTAACCATGGACTAATACTAAACAGTGGCTTAACACTTCCTTCTTTAAGATTTACTAAATAGTAGTCACCAGGATTATTGGTATTACTTACATTAACAACCATTATCATCTTATCGGCACTTGCAGTTGTAATACTTACAAAATCATCAGGAAAAACTCCTTGAACTGAAGCAAATACTTGCTCAGCTGAAGAATCAAAATAAACTCTTTCAGGTTTTAGGGTTGAATAGGATACATATTCAATTTCAGATGTCATTCTATTTGTAGAGCTTCCGCCACTAGCTGGTCTGCAACTCCCTGTAAGACCACTAACGTCATAATCTGGATCTTGATAAAGCTTTTCAGAAAATTCTTTAGTAGCCATATCATAAAAATAAAGAGCATTAGTATCATTTTCTTCTAATAGTTCTCCCGATGGGCTGAACTTTGAGCCGCTTACCACAACTTTTCCATCATAGGTTCCTATAGGAACAAATCCAGGCTTTTGACATTCAAATCTAAAATGTTCAGTCCATTCTTTTGAATCAGAATTATATTCATATAATACTCTATCCAAGCCTTCATCAATCAATACTCCCATTGGCATTCCATTTGGATGAAAAGACTGTCCAAGAGTGGCTTTTCCTTTCATATCTCCGAAATCTGGACCTCTGGCAACCAATGTTTTTTTACCTGTGTACACATTTAATTTGTAATAATCATAAACAAAAGGTCTTCTAGTATTATTCATTTCATAGACAGTATCAGGATTAGACATATCGTAGTTGTATATTTGGAATTGATTTGTCCAAGATTTATGTTGCCTAATAAGTTTTTTCTTTGAACCATCAAGGTTTACAGCAAAGACAGCTATGCTTTTAATCCCTTGACCTTGCTTATATCTTGGACGATACCAGATTCTATCATTATTAAGCCAACCAGCTGATCGAACACCATCTTCAGCAGTCCCTCTGCTTATTACTTTTCTTTCCATTGTTTCTAGATCTAAAAGTATTAAACCTCTCATGTAGTATTCATCTTCAACCGGTTGAGACTTATCCTGCATAATATCGCACTCATTATCTTTCATAGTGTTCATAATTAGCATATGTTTTCCATCAGGAGAAATATTAAATGAACTTTGATTTGGTGCGCACGCAAAATATTCTATGGGAATAAGATCATTATCAGCAAGCAATATATGAGTGTTAAAAGTAATTATTGTTAAAATAGCAAAGTTTTTGAAAAATCCGGTTATTTTATTCATTTTGTCCTTTTGTTTTATTTAGTTTTATGAAAAAAATAGAATATTATGAAAATATCTAATTTTGACTCATTATTGAATTATATATATTAATCAATGACATATTGCATTTTTTTGATAAAAAAAGCAAAATAAAGGATTAAAGCTTACATAAAAGGGGATTTTATGAATTACAGACTATATTCGTTATTTTTATTTACTTTCATATTCGCATCATTTACATATGCAGATAATCCTGGAGAGGTGGCACCAGTGCCTGAAGTTGTCGAAGAAGCAGTTGAAGAGGCTGTTGAAGATGAGGCAACCGAAGAAGTTGTATCAGAAGATGTCTCTGAAGACACGTCATCAGACGTTGATGAAGATGTCGTTAGTTTAGAGAAAGTTATTGTTACTGGATCAAGAATTAAACGTACTCAACAGGAAGGAGCACTTCCAATATTAGTTATAACTAGAGAAGATATGGATAATTCTGGTTTTAAGAGTGTTACAGAAGCTCTTCAATCAATACCTTCAGCAAATGAATATACTCAAAATGAGTCACTTACTAACACATTTACACCAAATGCTAACGAGCTAGATTTAAGAAATTTAGGACCTGGAAGAGTTCTATTTTTAATCAATGGAAGAAGAACTGCTGACTATCCAATCCCTTTTAATAATGCAGGCAATATAGTAAATACTGGAGTAGTTCCAGCAGGCTTAGTTGACAGAATTGAAGTTCTTTCTCAAGGTGCATCTGCTATTTATGGTTCTGATGCTGTTTCAGGTGTTGTAAACATCATTACTGTACAAGGTAAAGACTATAGTGAATTTCAGCTATATTCCTCAAAAACAGATCATGGTGGGGATAGCATTCATCAAGCAACATTTACCACAGGCGGTTTTTTTGGAAATTCAAGTTGGACTCTCGGTATAAATGGAGAAGTTCGTGATCCAATGTACTTTGCTGATAGAGATGGTTTTAATTCATTTACAGATGATCCTGGTTACGGTTCTGCATATGTAGCTCCAAGAGCTGGGTTAATCTGGTATACACAAGCTGGAGCAGGCGGCTATAACAGATACTTTGGTTCAGAAGAATTTGGTATTCCATGTTCAAGTATGTCACCAGACTTTTTTGACTTTGATAAACAAGTTGCTGAATACAACTATACCGGTTCATATCCCGGTCACATGTGTGGACATGATTATGGTTCTGAACGATTTGGTGGTACTTCTGCAACGATGAGTAATGAAAGAGAAGATGCTTCAGCAATGTTCTCATTTACCCATAATTTTGATAATGGAATAACATTTGATTCAAGAGTTTATAGCTATACAGATAAAGCTTATTACAGAAGTGAAGTTAATAGATATTTATTTATGTCAGGTGGTATTCTTGACCCAAGAAGAATAGGACAGTTTATAGCAACGTCTAACGATCCTGCTAACCAAATTCCTTTTTCAGCTCAATCAGGATATAACCAAGTTAGTTATTTCTTAAGATATTTCTCTGCAAACAATGCGCCTAATGCTGAAGCAAGAACTGATGTTGAAGAAGATCTAATTGATGGCTTTATGGGTCTATCAGGTACCACATCTCAAGGCTATGAGTGGTCAGTTGGTGTTAACACAACAAGTTATGATTATGAAGCAGACAAACAAACCTTTACAGATAAAATGTATGATTATTTTGCTGGTGTTGGTGCAACTGATGCAGACGGAAACCTATTAAGATCATCATATCAAGAATATCGTTATGGCTATAACTATAGTCAGGCTACTTTAAATTCTTATGGTATTGCTGACCCCGTTTGTGGATGGCAAAATTATTATGGAAGATCTTCATGTTTCTTAACAGATAGATTATTTGGTGATGTCACTAATGAAATGTTGGGCGGTTGGCTTGCAGATGATAGNGTTATGGCTGAATCAAAACAAACTACTGTAGATTTCCAAATTAGTGGTGAATTTGAAGTTGGTAATAAATTTGTAGGTTTTGCAGTTTCTGCAGAACATCAAGAACAAGAATATGAATTAACACCAGCAGCTGGAAGACTGGATGATGACTCAGTAGATGGTGCAATTGTGTTTATTCAAGGCTCAGCAATTGATGGTGGTGGTGAAAGAACCAGAGATTCAATTGGTGTAGAGCTATCAACGATGCTTACTAATAAATTGGAAGCTAACTTAGCAACAAGATTTGATAAATATGATGATAAGTCATCAAATGTTGGATCTAGAAACTCAATGATGGCTAGTTTTGCATACAGACCAAATGATGATTTATTGATAAGATTTTCAGCTTCTGAATCATTTAGAGCTCCTGATATGAATTACCTTTTCCAAGAAGCTAGTTCAGGTTATTACAATGGGTTCCAAGATTACGTTGCATGTTATGCGTATACTCAGGCAAACCCAGCTGTATATAATTATGCAGACTATACAGAATGTGAAGTAGGTCAGGGCAGTGTTCAAGCATTGCTATCTGGTAACACTACTCTTAAAGAAGAAGAGGGTGAAAATTTCCAATTAGGTTTAGTTTGGAATATAAACAACAATCTAGATCTTACGATTGATTTATATGAAGTTCTTCTAGAATCTGCTGTTACTAGAGAAAGCCCTTATACAATCAACTATGCAGAAGGTAAGTGTACTTACGGTGCTGCATTTGAAAACTTTATGAACGACACTTTCCCAGATAGAAATTGTGCGGATGTTTATTCAAAAATCACTCGTGGAGCAGCAGTTGATAGCATCTCAGGCGCAGCTCTACCGATTGGAGCATTTGAACAAGTTAGACCAGCTTATTCTAACCAATCATTTATTAATTATGAGGGAGCAGATTGGACACTAAACTATAGACTTGAAACGGAAAATGCAGGAGATTTCACATTTAGAATTTCTTCATCACATATTCTTAAGAGTTCTACAAAGTTTGATGATTATTCTGATGAAGAAGATGCATTAGATTTATATCTTTATGAGCCTAGATCTCAACAGAATATATCTGTTGGATGGAGATATAAAGATTTCGGTACTACTTTATTCACTGACAGAACAGGTCACATGGAGATGTATAGAGGTTACTCGACTCCTGCTAAAAGTGATCCTCATATGATTATGAATCTATCAAGCTATTATAACTATAGTCCTGATTTAAATTTCTATTTAAGTATTAGAAACGTTGAAGATAAAATGCCTCAACGTGATGAAGCATATGGCTTCCCTTACTATAATAGATATTACTTTAGTGCTTTTGGTAGATATGTAACAGCCGGATTAGAGTTCAGATTCTAATATTAATCTGATTTAAAAGAGCTCTTATTAAAGAGCTCTTTTTTTATAAATCATCAAAAAATATATATAATATGCACATGAAATTATTTACTCTTTTATTCCTTATAAGCANAACTATTCATGCTCAAGAAATTGTTGATCAAACTATTAATACACAAGTAGAAGCAAGCAATGTTTCTATTGAAATTCAAAATAAGATTGATGAACTAGATATTGAATCAAAAAAAATATATTTTGATTATAAAGATACCTTGAATGAATTTAATTCTTTAAAAAATTATGATGATCAGCTTTCTAAGATTATCGATGCTCAAATTATAGAAATTTCTAGTATTAATGAACAACTTGATTCCTTAGACAGCATTAATATAGATATATTGCCTTTGCTCAAAAGAATGGTTGATTCACTTAGTAAGTTTATAACTCTTGATATCCCCTTTTTAATAGAAGAAAGAAAGCTTAGATTACAAGATTTAGACGCCCTTATAGTTAGAGCTGACGTAACGACTGCTGAAAAGTTTAGAAAAATTTTTGAAGCTTATCAACTTGAAGCAAATTTCGGTAAAACTATAGAATCTTACCAAGGATTTTTAACTATTAAAGAAAGTGAAAAAGCTGTTGATTATTTTAGGCTTGGCAGATTGGGTTTGTATTACAGAACCCCAAACGGAAAAGAAACTGGCTATTGGAATTCTAATTCTCAACAGTGGGTGCATGAGGGGTCTTCATTAGACGATGAGATTAAGGCCGCATTAGATATCGCTAACAGACAATCACCTCCCAATTTTATAAAACTTCCTGTTAAACCATTAGTGAATTAATTATGAAAAAANTATTTTTATTATTTTTTGTTATTTCTTTAAATACTATTGCACAAGATAACGAAGAAATTCCAATTGATGAATTAAGAAATAATGAAATAAACGCATTACTAGAATTGGTTAAAACAAACAAAAGTATTTATGTTAATGAAGATAATGCCCGTCTTAGATCATTTTTAGATAAAATTGAAGAAAGAACTGCTTTGTTAAATGATGCTAAACAAAAATTAGCTAATGAAAAAATAAGAAATTCAAAACTTGAAAAACAATTTGAAGATAATGAAAAAAANCTTGCTGACTTAGAAGAAAAATTACAAATTAAAATTGGTGTATTGGGTGAATTATTCGGAGTGACTCGTCAATTTGCCGGAGAGCTTGCTGCATCTTCAGAAAATTCAGTAGTGTTTTATGAATTTCCTAATAGGCTAGAAGTCTTAAAGGAAATAAGTAAAATAAAAGTCCATAATTTAGATGAGTTAGAGCAGCTTTGGATAGCATACTTTGATGAAATAGTTGCTGGAAGTGAAATAAAAAAAATAGACACTGTGATTACAGACCCAGATGGAGAAAGTTTTGAAGGGTCTGTTATTCGTTATGGTTTGTTCTCTGCAGCTCATGATAATAAGTTTGTTACGCCAGCCTCATCATTAAATTCTTTTAAACTTCTTGCAAAACAGCCTGAATCAAATATTACAAGATCACTTAAAAGACATGCAAGAGCAGATGACTATAAGACAGTTGCAATTGATCCAACTAGAGGATTTTTGCTTTCACTTTATTTAGATAAACCTGGCTGGTTTCAAAGAATTGCTCAGGGAAAGGTAATAGGATTTATTATCATCCTTATTGGAATTATTGGAACAGCCTTCAGCATATTTAAAATATATAAATTACGAGAATATACCGATGAAGTAATGAATGATTCTTCTGGTGTTATGTCTAAAATGACAGAATCAGTTAACTCGAATAGCTCAAGGGAATCCAAAGAAAATATTATTGATGAAATGATTATTAACTATACAGGAACTATAGAGTGGGGTAGTAACTGGATTAAATTCTTTGCAGCGGTTGCACCTTTGCTTGGTCTTTTAGGGACAGTTATAGGAATGATAGAAACATTTCAGGCAATTACATTATTTGGAACAGGTGATCCAAAGCAAATGGCTGGTGGTATTTCACAAGCTCTTGTAACGACAATGCTTGGTTTGATAGTGGCAGCTCCTCTTTTAGGGATGTATACATATATATCTGAAAAGACTTCATCTATTCTCCAAATAGTAGAAGAAAAAGCATCTTACTTGCTGTCTAAGAATTAATATGTTTTTAAGTGAGCTTATTACCAGAGGAGGACCTGTTCTTTATCTTTTATTTATTCTTACTCTAATAATTTTTTATATTGTTTTTAATAAATATTTCTTTGTTTATGTTGAAAAAAAGGAATGGGTATCTGTAAAATTGGATAATTTTATTAATTCAAACCCTCCTAGCTCAGTTAACCTAATACACGTTGAAAAAACATTTTTATCTGAATTTAATAGAAATTCATATCAAAATATTAAATTATTAGATGGCCTTATAGGTATGTGTCCTATGATTGGATTGCTAGGAACTGTTTATGGAATGATTGAGGTTTTTGAAGTTCTCTCTTTTCTTGGAACTGGAAATCCAAGAGCTATGTCATCCGGTGTTGCTAAAGCAACCATACCAACAATGGCAAGTATGGTTATAACTTTATTTGGTTTGTATTTTAGACAAGACATCGGTGCAAGACTTGAAAAATCTAATAATGAAATTAAAAATTTAATAAAGACTAGAGGTTACTCATATTGAGAAGAAGAAATAGAAGAAAGCCTGAAGAACAAGGATTAGATTTAACTCCAATGATGGATATTGTTTTTATTATGCTAATCTTTTTTATTGTTACAACATCATTTGTTAAAGAAACCGGTGTTGATATTAATAGACCGAATGCAGAAACAGCTGAAAGAGACGAGAAAGGTAATATTCTAGTTGCAATTACTCAAAATAATGAAATTTGGATTGATAAAAGAAGAATTGATTTAAAGGCTGTAAGAGCTAATATTGAAAGGCTTAAGATTGAATATCCTGAAGGATCAGTAATTATTCAAGCTGACAAAGAAGCAAGATCTGGACTATTGGTTGAAACAATGGATCAAATAAGACTTGCAGGCGTTCAGAATATTTCAATTGCAGCAAAAAACGATGATTAAGGACTATAGTTATTGGATTAAAATAATTGCTCCTATAGTTGCAACGGTAGTTATTTTTTTAATTATTCAATCATTAATTACTCAAGGCTCTGGTATTGAAAAAGATCGGAATAATCCAAATTATGTTGATTTTATAAGAGTCAAACAGGATGATACTCTTCAAGAAAGAAAGAGAACTATTCCAGATAAACCACCAACACCCAAAAGGCCTCCACAACCACAAATAGAATTAGATGTAAATAAACCACCTCCAGTTGCCAAATTAGATTTTGAAATGCCAGACTTTTCACTTCCAACAGATTTTTCAGGAGCCTTCTTAAGTAATTTGGAATCTATGGGTAGTGGAATAAGTCAACTTATTCCAATTGTTAAAGTTGCGCCAAGATGCCCTAGAGAGGCACAAATTAATGGAATTAATGGATCTGTGCAGATGTTATTAACTATTTCTGAAGCAGGCAGGGTTAAAAATATAGTAATTCAGTCATTTAAACCATCAAGAGTTTTTAATTCTGAGGCTATTAAAGCTGTAAAAAGATGGCAATTCAAACCTAAAACAATTGATGGTGTTGCGGTAGATCAAAAGGGTCAATTAGAAGTGGAGTTTAGCTGCAATGTTTAAATATTTATTTTTAATAATCTTTTTATTTCTTCCTTTAAATTCATATTCCTCTGATGATGCAATAAGTCAGTTTGTGTACGGTTACTTAAAGCGAATTAATGATTTTATTGATGATGAAAAATACGAAGATGCTCAAAGAGAGTTGGATATTTTTGTTAGAAGATATTTTGTAAATGAACAAAGTTATGAAAGGGCATTAATTAACCAGCTTTATGGAAATTTCCATGCTATTCAAGGAGATTATGAAGCTGCAATACCATGGTATGAAAAATCGTTAAAGTTTAAGAAAATGCCGCTTGTTACTGGTCTTCAAGTAAGAGTAGGTCTTTCTCAGTGTTATTTCCAAATGAGTGACTACAAGAATACTATAAAGATTCTTGAAGAGTACAAAGCCATTGCTGAAAAAAGACGTTTATTATTTCCCCCAACTTATAGAATTATGCTTGGTATTTCATATTTTCAACAAAATGATTATCTAACAGCCTACGAAAATATTTCAAAAGCTAATGAACTTTCCACAACCTATAAAGAGGACTGGCTTGGATATGAATTATCTTTAGCAATTCAGTTAGAGAAATACAAGAGAGCAGTTGAGGTTGCTCAACTGCTTATTTTTGTTAATCCTGATAAGAAAGAATATTGGAAGCAATTAAGTGGTCTTTATTACACTCAAGATGATGATGATGAGTCTCTTGCAGGCCTTGAATTAGCTTATGAAAGAAATACTCTATCTAAAGAAAAAGAATATCTAGATTTAAGTAGATACTATTTATATAAAAATTTACCTCAAAAAGCTATCAAAGCAATTAAGTATGGNATGGATACTGGAATTGTTAATGAAAATAAAGCCAATTATGAGTTATTAGCCGATTCATATTTTATTCTTAAAGATAGATTTAAAGGAATAGATTATCTTATAAAATCATTAGAAATTGAAAAGGATCCTAGTACAGCATACAAAATTGGAAGATTTGCATTTGAGGAAGAAGATTGGAAAACAGCTTTTACATATTTACTTGAAGCGAAGAATTTAGGTTATGATAAATATCCTGGAAGATTAGATATTTTAATGGGAATTTCATTATATGAACTTAATGATTATCCCAAGGCTAGATCTTTTTTTACTAACGCTTTGGATTTTGAAGATAGTAAAATCTCAGCAGAGGGCTGGCTTACTTACATAGATGAATTATCAAAATAACCATATCAAGATANTTCATAAATTAATATGATGATAGAAACTAATAATTTAATTAAAGAATATCAGGTTGGATCTCAATCTGTAAAAGCTTTAAATGGAATAAATCTTTCTGTTGAAAAAGGTGAGTTTATTTCCATTATGGGTCCCTCAGGCTCAGGCAAAACAACATTAATGAATATCATTGGTTGTTTAGATACTCCTACTGATGGTATTTATAACTTAAATAACAATCCAGTTAACAAATTATCTGATAATGATCTTGCAAGAATTAGGAATAAAGAAATTGGTTTTGTTTTTCAATCATTTCATTTATTAGCTAGGAACTCTGCTCTAAGCAATGTAATGCTTCCACTTAAATATGCTGGATGTAAGGAGAGTGAAGCAATGGAACGATCTAATGAAGCTCTTGAGAAAGTTGGTCTCTCAGATAGAAAAAATCATTCTCCTTCTGAACTTTCAGGAGGACAACAACAAAGAGTTGCTATTGCCAGAGCATTAGTAAATAATCCAAGCATTCTTTTTGCAGACGAACCTACTGGTAACCTTGATTCTAAAACAGGCAAAGATGTGATGAATATATTCAAGGAACTTAATAGAAATGGTCAAACAATAATATTGATTACTCATGAAGATAGCGTGGCTGAGCAATCTAATAGAATTATTACAATTATGGATGGTCTGATAAAATCAGATAATAGGAACTAAATTATGAAATTATATAAAAGCACACTATCACTTATAGCCATATTGTTTATATATGGTTGTGGCTCAAGTGATGAATCAAATAAANCTGAACAATTTTATAAAAAACAAGATACACAAACCCAAAAGCTAGAATTATCTATTGAAGCATCTGGAATTATCGAAGCAATCTCATCTGTGGAAATTAAATCAAAAGCATCAGGAGAAATATTATTCTTAGGTGCTGAAGTTGGAGATTTCATTGATAAGGGGTTTGTTTTAGGTCAAATAGATCAAAGAACTCCAACTAATATTTTAGATCAGTCCAAATCAGATTTAGATGCTGCAAAGGTAAGACTGACAAATGCTGAATCTCAATATGACAGAGGCAAACAGCTTCATACGAATGGAAATATTTCTGATAAAGAGTTTGAAGACATCCAAGAAAATTTTATTCAAGCTAAATCAACTTTAGTAAGAACTCAAGTTACTTTTGAGAATGCAAAAATTGCACTAGATGATACGGTTGTGAGATCTCCTGTTAGTGGCACAATAATTTCTAGACCTGTAGAAGTTGGACAGGTTATATCTTCACCCACATCAGCAGTTGGTGGTGGAACTCTTTTAATGACGATGGCTGATCTTTCTAAAGTTCGAGTAAGAGCTTTAGTAGATGAAATTGATGTTGGTAAGGTTTCAATCGGCCAGTCTGTATCTATTAAAGTGGCAGCATATAGGGATAAAGAATTTTTTGGGGTTGTTGCTAAAGTAGAGCCTTTGGCAAGGATTGAACAAAATGTCACAACATTTCCTGTTCTAATAGATATCAATAATGATGATAATCTTCTTTTACTTGGGATGAATACAGATGTTGTAATTGAAATCTTAAATACAGAAGTATCACTAAGTGTTCCATCTATGTCATTAAGAACTAGAAAGGATATATATTCAGCCGCTTCAATTGTGAATATACCTACAGAAACAGTTGATAAGTTTTTGGAAGATAAAATATCTGGTGAAAACTTTAATAAGTTTATTGTGATAAAAGATTCAGGAGACGGCCCTGCATTAACATGGGTAAAAATAGGCCTATCAGATTTATCAAACGTGCAAATATTAAACGGTTTAGAGAGCGGTGATACTGTTTATATTCTGCCTAGTAAAAGTTTAGTTGATTATCAAAGAAGATTCAGAGAGAGAGTTGAGGCTTCCTTTAGTTTTGGATAATGTTATTTAAAGAATCATTAATATCTGCGATTTCTTCAATTAAGTCTAATGCAACTAGATCTTTTTTGACTTCCCTTGCAATCATTATTGGCACAGCAGCTGTTATTGCTGTTATTGGTCTTGGTTCAAGTGCTGAGAAAGCTCTAGAGCAAAGCATTGATGATCTTGGTGGAAGAACCCTTTATGTCAGTCCTGGTCAAAATAGAAGAGGGGCTGTAACAAAAGGACTTATACCTTTAGATATAAAAGACTCAGAAGCATTAGCAAAGAATACTGAACACAATTGGCGTATATCTCCTACTATAACTAGGAATCGCCAAATTAAGTTAAACAACGCTAATATTAATCAAAGAGTAGGAGCATNCCTGCCAATCCATTTTAACGTTAGAGGTTATGATATAGAGCATGGTCGACTTTTTACTGAAGAAGAAAATCTTGGAAGAAAAAGGGTTGTTGTTATTGGTTCTGATGTTCCTGGTGAGCTTAAAACAAATGTTAAAAATATTCTAAATAATGAAATACTAATTGCCGGTGTCTCATATAAAGTAATTGGAATCTTAAAAGAAGAAGGTTCAACAGGATGGCAAAATCCTGATGATGAGCTTTACGTGCCNCTTCTTACTGGCGCTCAAAGACTTTTTGGAACTGATAAACTTGATTCAATCAATGTAGGTATTTCCAATGAAGACAATATTGATGCAGTGATGATGAGCATTGAACAAGTAATTAGAGCTAAGCATGATATTGGTCCAGGAGAAGATAATGATTTTAGAATCAGTGATTATAGTCAATTCGCTGATCTTCGAAGACAAGCAACAGGAATATTTACAGCTTTAATTGCTGGAATAGCAGGAATAAGCCTAATTGTTGGTGGTATTGGTGTTATGAATATTATGCTTGTATCTGTTACTGAGCGAACAAGAGAAATAGGTTTAAGAAAAGCACTTGGCGCGACCCAGAGAGTGATTATGATGCAGTTTATGGTTGAAGCTATTTTGTTGTGTATTATCGGTGGATTAATAGGAATTATGATTGGTGTTTCAATCTTATTCTTATTTTCATCTTTAAATGATTGGCCTTATGCGCTTCCATTTAGTGCCATTATTGGTTCAATTACTTTTTCAGCCTTAGTGGGTGTATTTTTTGGAATTTGGCCTGCTAAAAGAGCAGCTAAATTAGACCCAGCTGTTTCCTTAAGGTATGAATAAATTAAAAGTAATACAATTATTACCTGAATTAAATATTGGCGGTGTTGAAAGAGGCACTAAAGATTTCTCCAAAAGCTTGGTTGAAAATGGTCATGAATCGATTGTTATATCTAATGGTGGAATTTTTGAAGATGAGATCGTTAAGGATGGTGGAANGCATATAAAACTCCCCATACATAAAAAGAGTTTATTTTCATTNTCTTTATCAAAAGAATTAAGAAAAATTTATCTTGAAGAAAAGCCTGATATTGTCCATATAAGATCAAGAATGCCTGCATGGATCAATTACTATGCTTTTAAAAAACTTTCAAAAAAACCATTACTCATTTCTACCTTTCATGGCTTATACAGCACTCCTATTTATAGCCAAGTGATGTCAAAGGTTGATCACATAATTGCGATATCAAGAACTGTANAAAAATATATTATTGATACGTATAAAGTGGAAGATGAAAAGATTACAACAATCCCTAGGGGCTGTGATACTAATACTTTTAACAAAGATCCTTTGTCTAGTGATTGGGTCTCAAAATGGTATAAAGAAAATCCACAGACACAAAATAAGACAATCCTAATGCTACCTACAAGAATATCTAAGTGGAAAGGTGTAGATAGCTTTATTGATCTNTTAGCTAAACTTGATAANAGCTTTCATGGTTTGGTTGTTGGCCCTACATCTAAATCAAAAGAAAGATACTTTAGATCCTTACTAGAAAAGGTATCTTCATTAAGTTTAAATAATAAAATCACATTTACTGGCTCAAGAAACGATATAACTGATTTATACAAAATTTCTGATATTGTTTTTAATTTATCTATTGATCCAGAGCCTTTTGGAAGAACCACAATAGAGGCAATTAGTTGTGGTTCAAAAGTAATAGGATGGGATCATGGTGGGACTAAGGAAATTCTTGAAGATCTATTTCAAGAAGGTCTTGTGGAATTAGAGAATATTGATAAGTTAAAAGAAAAGGTTCTTAAAATATCTAATAAAGATTTTATTACCCCAAAAGANAATACTTTCACATCTAAGAGAATGACAGAAGAAACAATTAATCTATATTATCAACTTCTGAATCAACAGTAATAGTTTGATAAGCATCTATTATCTCTGAAACTTTAGCCTGAATTGAGAACTCATCCTCAATAAATTGAAATACAGCCTCCTGATTAATATCATTAATATTGTCTACATATCTTTCAATTAGTCTCTTTAAAGAATCTAAACTATCTTTTTTAGCTAACAGCTCATTTGGTAATATCTGGTCCATATGACCTACATTGGTAGATATAACAGGCACACCAAGGTATAAAGCTTCTAGAGCTACTCTTGGGCCGCCCTCATCTCTAGAAGAGATTATTAACAATGATGCTTTNTNATAAAATTTTTGTAACTCATCTCGTTNCACATCATCTATTATTTTTATTTTATTAGAAAGANTCTCTTCATCAATTAATTTCAAAAGAGAACTTTTCTCTCTTCCAGAGCCAACTATTAAAAGATTAGATTGAATATTTTTCCATGATGATATTAGAAGATCAAATCCTTTTACCTTTTCAAGTCGACCGACTGCTAAAACAAATTCTTTTATACCAAAATCTATTTTATTTAATTTAGGATGCCACCAGTTAGTAATTACAGTAGTGTTGTTATTAATTCCATCAATTGCTTTGTTACTTACACCAATAACTAAATCAGCTTTTTCGTAAACTTTTTTATTTTTCTTAATTCCATGAACTGTAGCTACATGCTTAAATTTATTTCTATTTATTGAATTAATTATTGATGTAGTCTTACTTCCATGTGTGTGNATAATATCTGGATTTATCTGTTTCAATAATTTACTAAGCTTATATTTTCCATATATAGACCTTCTTCCAATGTTTTTAATAGAATACATTTCTATATTTTTATTAAAATAATGTGCAATTGAGTNATTACATATCAAAATAAGTTTATTTGATAATTTATTATTATTTTTTNAAGATTNCTTTATNTTGTGTGAAATCAACTCATCTACATGTTGCTCAATACCAGCAAAGCTTTCACTTAAAACAAAATGCACTACTTTCATAGCAGTTTAGAAATTTTAAATGCTACCTTCTCAACTTCTGCATAAACTTGATTATGTTTATTCTGTTTTCTCAACTGCATTTTTGAAATACCATTAATAATGTCATTACAATCTATATAACCAATTTGTTTATCAGCTATTAGAGTATTAATCACCTCAACAACTTTATTAGTTTTATAATTTTTCATATCTATAAGGTACGTATTCCCTCTAGAAGAGAGGCTTTCGTAAACCATGTTTACGCTATCTCTGGTAATAAGTTTTGATGATGCGATATGTAAAATTGATTCAAATGAAACTGATTTATTATTAAAATCTATAAAAACAACANTTTCATTGTCATAAAAGAGTCTTTCAAGCCTTTTATTCATACTGTTAGGCGTTCTCCTAGAATTAAAAACATAACATTTTTTGTTAGGCTGTAATGAAATAAAATAACTTATTTGAGCAATTATGTGCTCTTCATTAAAGTGATAATGTTTATTTTTACCTCCAAGACCAACCATGACAATGTTTTGATCTGGATCATCATCGCAAACCCTTGCAAGAGATCCTTCAAAATAGATAACGTTATTCAGATGCTTTAACTTACTCTTGTCATGAAGTGGGGCGCAGATAATATCAAATTCGTTCCTTTTAAAAGTTGGTGATAGAACTGCTAGAGTTATACATCCTTCCTTTTGGTATTTCTTAGTATCTAATAAAGAAGAGTATGTTTTATGACCAGCTCCAATTATTAGATCATAATATTTCTCTTGAACATCTTCCAGGTAAGTAAAGATAGGAAAAATTCCTTTTATTTCTCTAGAGTCAATATTTAAAGTTAGGGTTTTAGACAGCTCATCAAGCAAAACTTTAACTTGTTTTTCATGGCCAATATTGCCATCTTTAATCCATAAAACTTCCATAAATCTCTGTATTGAATTTATTAATCAAATATTCACATTAAATAATGCTATATGAAAAATTATAAGTCTATTTTTATGCTCTTGCATGTTTCAGCATTCCTTATGCATAAACTATAAACTGTAATGAAGTATACAAAATAAACATGTTCAGATATGGTTATTTTAATTTTTATATAAAAATTAGTGCTTAATTATGAAAGAAGACTTAAATCAAATTGCTAAAACAATGATCTCTCAATATGGTGATGAGGCTTCTGTAATAGCAATGATGCGTGCTGCAGAATTTGCGGCTGCTAATAACCAAGAAGAGTGGATTAGGTGGGAAAAGATAATTAAAATCATTGAATCTTACAATGTTAAGCCTGATTTAGATTCTTAAAATTTAGTTTTATTTATAAATAGGTTAATCTATTTAATATGAATTTAGATTTCCTTTCAAAAAATATAAAAAATATATTAATTTCGTCACTTGGAGCTTTTTTATGTATGTTTTTTATAGCATATATNAACTCNATTGATGTAACTAATATCTGGCTTATCCCACCTTTTGGAGCAAGCTTAGTNCTTGTAATGGCTGTTCATGANAGCCCTCTAGCAAAGCCAAGAAATGTTTTTTTTGGTCATGTTTTTTCAGCATCATCAGGAGTATTAATTTTTTACTTTCTTGGAANTTCTCCATTATCAATAGCTTTAGGGTTATCTCTTGCGATATTAATTATGCAATTAACAAAGACCATTCATCCTCCNGCTGGAGCTAATCCAGTAATAGCGATCCTTGGAGCAAAATCATTTGAATTCGTTATAATGCCGGTTGCTGTAGGTGCAACATTTATAATTATCTTTGCTGCACTTTATAACAAGGTATGGAAACGATAATAACAATTTTTTATTTATAAAATAAAAATATGAATACTATAGAAAGCAGAATTGAAGATTTACTACTTTTAAAGTTTAATCCTACCGTTCTCAATATTTTAAATGAAAGCTATATGCATAATGTCCCTGAAGGTGCTGAAAGCCATTTTAAATTAGTGATAGTAACTGACAGCTTTAAAGATATATCTATAATAAAAAGACATAAAGCTATTTATTCAGCTTTAGAGGATATTATTAAATCTATTCACGCTCTTTCAATCCATCCTTTTGATGAGCAAGAATATAAAAAAAATCCCTATATTATTGATTCACCCAATTGTGCAAATAAAAAATCATGAGAGTNAATTTAAATAATGTTATCAAAAAACTGTTAGATAAGTACTTAATTGTTTTGCTGTGTACTCTTACAATTACATTAATAGCAGGATTTGGNCTCTCTAATTTTAAATTAGATGCTTCTTCTGATGCTTTGGTGTTAGAAACAGATGAATCCCTAAAGACATACCGAGAAACTGAAGATGAGTTTGGTGATTCAAGCTTCTTAATAATTACCTATGAACCAGAACAAGACATTTTTTCAGAATACTCCATTTCAAAAATTGAATCCNTGGAAAATGACTTAAATAATATAGATGGAGTCAAATCAGTATTATCAATTTTAGATGCACCAATATTTTTTCAACCAAAAGTTGGACTATCAGAGGTATCTGATAATTTAAAATATTTAACTCATGATGAAATTGATTTAAAGCTCGCTAAAGATGAAATCATCAATANCCCNATATATGAAGAGCTAATAATAAGCAAAGATGGAAATATTACAGCAATGCAAGTTGTCCTTAAAGGGAATGATGAATACGATGAGTTAATTAATAGTAGGTATGTTCTNCTTGAAAAACTATCATCCAATGAGCCCGTTACTAATAAAACAAAAAACGATCTTCTTGAAGAGTTAGATAACATTAATTCAAGAATTAGCGATCTAAATAACCAAGAATCAGATTTTAATAAAAATCTTATAAATCAAATAAGAGAAACACTAGATAATTATAAAGATGATGCAGTTATCTATTTAGGCGGCCCATCAATGATTGCAACAGACATGATGGGATTTATAGAATCAGATTTAATAATATTTGGTACCTCAGTTGCTTTAATTTTTGCGCTAATGCTATATATCTTCTTCGGCTCAATTAAATTTGTATTACTTCCGTTAATGAATGCATTTTTAGCAACATTGATTACTGCTGGTTTTTTAGGCTATATGGATTGGAAAATAAGTGTGGTCTCCTCAAATTTTATTGCTTTATTATTAATTTTAACCATATCTTTAGCAGTGCATTTGCTTGTGAAAATTAATGAATTAAAAAAAATTAGTTCTTTAAAAGATTCTATTATTCAAGGATGTGAGCAAATGTTTGCACCATGTTTCTTTGCAGCACTTACAACTGCAGTCGCATTTCTGTCATTAACTTCAGGCGATCTCAAGCCCGTTATAGAATTTGGAAAAATGATGGCTTTTGGAATATCAATTGCTTTTATTTTAACTTTTACCTTTTTACCATCCGCTCTATATATATTAAGTAATGCTAATACTAAAGATAGATTATCGCTTCACAAGATTACAAGTTTTTTATTATCGTTTTCAAGAAATAATAGACGAGCAATATCAATATCATTTGCAACATTTTTTATAGTTCTTTGCTTTGGTATTTCAAAATTAGAAGTTGAAAATAGATTTATTGATTACTTTGACGAAGAAACTGAGATATATAAAGGGATGATGTTGATAGATTCAAAGCTTGGTGGAACAGCAACATTAGATATTATTATTAATGAGCCTCAAGTTAAAGATGCNAACAATGAAAATTCAAAAATAAAAAATATTGTTANCAATNTTGCTATTAAAGCAAATGATTTTACATTTGATGACTTATTTGAAGANGACTTACTTTGAAGATNNCTCAAGCAATGCTTCAGGTTATTGGTGGAATGCTTATTCATTAAATAAACTAGAAGAAATTCATGATTATCTAGACTCAATTCCTGAAATTGGAAAAGTATTGAGTGTTGCAAGCGGAATTAAATTAGCAAGAAAAATAAATGATGGAGAGGATTTAAATGATCTTGAATTAGCTTTGCTAAGATCGGTTCTGCCTGAAGAGATTAAGGAGTCATTGTTGTATTCATATATTAATAAAGATGATTCAGTTGTAAGGATATCCACTCGTGTGAATGAATCAGCGTCTAATTTAAATAGAAATGATTTACTGACTAAAATAAATAATGATTTACAAAATAAGTTTGATCTAAAACCGTCACAGTATGAGATCACAGGGTTAGCAGTGTTATATAACAATATGCTTCAATCTTTATTTAAATCTCAGATAGGGTCACTGCTTATAGTCTTTGCAATAATATCAGTAATGCTGCTTTTAATTTTTAAGTCAGTAAAAATTATGATTATAGGACTCGTCCCCAATATCTTTGTAGCATCTTCAGTTATGGGTTTATTAGGGCTACTTAGTATCCCTTTAGACATTATGACCATTACTGTTGCTGCTATTAGTGTAGGCATGGCCGTAGACAATACTATTCATTATATTTATAGATATAAAAAAGAATTAAAGGTTAATAAATCAGTCGAAATTGCTTTAAAAGAAGCACATGCTACAACTGGTAGAGCAATTTTTTATACAGCAACAACAATTGCTGCGGGTTTTTGCATCCTATCTCTATCTAATTTCTTCCCAACTATTTTATTTGGTATATTTACATCTATTGCAATGATTCTAGCTTTTGTAAGTTCATTAACATTATTACCAAATCTATTAGTAAAATTTAAAGTTTTTCAATAACATAATATAAATGGGACCATTAAAAGATATTAATATTTTAGAATTTTCAGGTTTAGGCCCTGGGCCTTATTGTGGAATGTTATTAGCTGATATGGGAGCTAATGTAATTAGAGTTGGTAGAAAGGAGCTAGAAGGACTTGAAAATAAATTTGATATTCATAATAGATCAAAAAGATCAATAACTGCTAATCTAAAAAATCAAAATACAATTAAAGAAATGCTTAAATTAATAGATCAAGTAGATGTAGTTTTTGAAGGTTACAGACCTGGTGTTATGGAAAAGTTAGGCCTTGGGCCGGATGTATGTTTAGAGAGAAATCCTAAGCTTGTCTATGGAAGAATGACTGGTTGGGGCCAAGAAGGGCCAATGTCGCAACTTGCAGGCCACGATATTAACTATATAGGCCTATCTGGAGCACTGAATGCAATTGGCCGTAAAGATTCAAACCCTATTCCACCATTAAATCTAATTGGTGACTATGGTGGTGGAGGAATGCATCTAGCATTTGGAATAGTTTCTGGATTAATTCATTCTCTTAAGACAGGGGAAGGTCAAATTGTTGATTCAGCAATGGTAGATGGTTCTCTTTCATTAATGTCTTTCTTTTATTCTTTAAAAGAAATGGGTCATTGGGAAGATAAAAGAGAATCTAACTTATTAGATGGTTTTGCGCATTTTTATGATACATATGAATGTTTAGACAAAAAATTTATAGCAGTAGGGTCGATAGAGCCTCAATTTTATAATGAGCTTTTAGAAAAATTACAAATAGATGATGAAAAGTTCTCAGATCAACACAATAAAAAGTCTTGGCCAGAATTAAAAGAAAAAATGGCTTCAAAAATTAAATTAAAATCAAGATCTGAATGGATTGAAATATTTTCAGAAAGTGATGCATGTGTCTCACCAGTACTAAATATGGATGAAGCTCAAGAACATCCTCATAATATTGCAAGAAAGGCTTTTATAAATATTGATGGCTTTAATCAACCTAATGCATCTCCAAGATATTCTAAAACCAAACCATCAATTAAACATAACGCTAAAACAATTGGATCAGATTTAGATGANATTTGTAATGAATTTAATCTAACTAGAAAGGCGTTTTAAAAACTTAAATAAAGATCTAACAATCATNCATTCAACCGTGTTCTAGTANCTTGTTTCAGCTTCCCAAGCGACTATCAATTTGTTATAAAAAAGATCACCNTTGTTAAGCCATGGAGTGGAAAAGAAGTAGTCATCATTTGATTGTGTGTTGACATAAAAACATAATTCAACAAAAGGTCTACAACTTGTTCCATCAAAATATTCATCAGTTTCATAAATCTTATTAATATTTTTTAAAGGTATAATATTCGTACCATGTGGGGCTGTTCCAATACAATCAAACACACCATCTATGTCAGAATCCTCAAAATCTTTACAATAAATCACCAAAGTTTTATTAGTTAAAAAATATAATTGAGATTTATCTAAAGAGATGGTGGCATCAAAGTATGCTAGCAAACCTTCGTCAACAATTTCATCAGAAATATTGTTTCTTATATAATTTTTAATTGACGGAGTTATATCTTCATCTAATAACACCCCGCTAGGTTCTGTTAAAAAGGTGCAACTAACAGATAAAAACAGTATTAAACANANTGATTGAAAATTCTTCATAAAATAATAGTATCAAATTTTTATCAATGTGTATTTAATGCACTTATAATTCTACAAAGATAATAATTTTTATAAATGGATGCGCTATGGAATATAAATATAAAGTAAAAAAATTCAGTTTAGATGGTTTGGATATTAAGAATCTCACTAACTATATTAATAAAGAGGCAACTAAAGGTTGGAGATTGGTTTCTACCAATCAGGGTGAAGCTGGCAGAATTATAGGGGATGGGGTTATTAAAGAAAGGGTTGCTATCTTATATTTTGAGATATCTGACAGTCATGAAGCATTTTCTGATATAGACCCTCTTGAAGAAGAGGCTGTTTCTGAAACAGATACTATTGAAGANGATTCTAACAATGAAACAAAAAACGATCCTCTTGATGCTCTTGGTGAACTAGGAACATTGAACGACTGATATAACTTCTTCTTTATCTTCAAATTTGATTTCTTTCAACCATTTTGAGTTTCTGCAGTAAGGCACATATTGTCCTAGCAGCATCTTTAATTAAATATTAAAAAANTTTTTAGTATTTTTAAATGTTTCCTGTCTTAATACATCCTCATCAATCTCCATAAGTAGGGCAATCTCACTAACTATATGATTTAAGCTGCTTGGTTCATTTCTGTTATTTTTTGGTTTATTGCGAAGGTTCTTTGGAATTAAATAGGGACAATCTGTTTCTATCATTAATTTTGAAGGAGGTATATTCTTTATAGTTTTACGAAGTTCAACATTTCTTTTTTCATCACATATCCATCCAGTAACACCGATATAACAATCTAAATTTAAATAATCTTCTAACTGTGCCATATTGCCTGTAAAGCAATGCACTACAGACTTATTTAAATTAGATGAATATTTTTTTAAGATTTTTATAAAGTCATCATGTGAATCTCTTTGATGTAAAAAAAGAGGTTTATCTGTTTCAATAGCAATTTTGATTTGCTCTTCAAATGCATATATTTGTTCTTCGTAGGTTGATAAATTTCTGAAGAAATCTAATCCTGTTTCACCAATAGCATGGGGATTGTTAATATTTATTACATCTTTAAGGCTTTTTAAATATCTATCATTGATTTCATTTGCATGATGAGGGTGAACACCAATTGTGAAGAACATATCTTTAGAGTAGCGACTGTATATTTTTAATAATTTATCTAAATCCATCAATCTGCTGCATATAAGACCAAATTTAGTAATTTTATTTGTTATAGCCCTATTAATAACCTCATTTAGATCATCATTAAACCTTTCGCTTGTAAAGTTACATGCTATGTCAGCTATTTCATTCATATATATATTTATTAATTTCTAATAATATAAATTATGAACTAAAATTAACCTATCATGAATCAATTTCAAAGATTTCAAGCCGCTCTTAAATTAAAGAATATAGAAGATAATGTATTTTTAGTTAATCCAGATACAAATTACTTTGTTGGCAATACTCCGCATGGAGGTTATTTAATGGCGATTATGCATAAAGCTCTTATAAGCATTTTACCTCATTCAACAGCTATCAGCTCTTCTGTTCAATATTTAGATAGAATTAATGCAGAACCCTTTGAATTAGAGGTAGAAACTTTTAAAACCAGCAGAGGCAGCTCATCGGGGATAGTTAAATTAAAACAAGATGATAGAATCTGCACAACTTTTATTGGAACATGTTCTGATTTTGAATTTATGAAAGGATATGACGATCTTCAAAAGCCTTTACCCGAGATATTTAAAGATAAGGATAAGAAAGATTATGTTCAAATGAATTACGATAAAATTTCTAAAGGGTTCACTCCCGTATTTATTCAACAGCTTGAATGTTCAATTCATCCAGATCATGCTTGGTGGAATAGGGCATCGAATCCTGATAATAAAAATAATGAAGCAAGATGTTCAGCTTTTTTAGAAATGGAAGGGGGAGTACCAGATCAATTCTGCTTATCTTTTTATTCTGACATTCTTCCTCCTGTTGTCTGTAACAAATATGGACCGCTTGGATGGATTCCTACAATTACTTTAACAACTCATATAAGAAGAATGCCAACAACATCTGTTTTATATGCTGATTTTATAGCCTCAGATCTTAACAAAGGTTATTTTGAACAAGATTGTAATATATGGGATTTAGATGGAAATTTAGTTGCTTCGAGCCGTCAACTAACTAGAATACTAAAGTCAGAAGAAAAATTATCTTAAAATTTAAACAAAAGGAAAGCTAATGCAATTCAAAGGTACAAAAAACTATATATCAACAGAAGATTTAAGCATGGCAGTTAATGCAGCCAAATCATTAGAAAGACCCTTATTAGTTAAAGGCGAACCTGGAACAGGTAAGACACTTCTAGCTATTGAAGTTGCAGATGCTCTAAATATGGAATTAATTGAATGGCATATAAAATCTACAACTAAAGCTTCTCAAGGCTTATATGAATATGATGCTGTAACAAGATTGAGAGATTCTCAATTAGGTGATGAAAGAGTAAAAGACATAGCAAACTATATAAAAAAAGGTAAATTATGGGATGCATTTACCTCAGAAAAACAAGTTGTTTTATTAATTGATGAAATTGATAAAGCTGATATTGAATTTCCAAATGATTTATTACAAGAACTAGATAGGATGGAATTTTTTTGCTATGAAACTGGAGAGACTATTAGAGCTAAACATAGACCACTAATTATAATGACATCTAATAATGAGAAAGAGCTTCCTGATGCATTTTTAAGAAGATGTTTTTTTCATTACATACAATTTCCTGATAGAGATACTATGAATAAAATAGTATCTGTTCATTATCCAAAGATTAAAAAGAAACTTGTTAGCGAAGCATTAGAGATATTCTTTGATTTAAGAAAAATTCCTGGTTTAAAAAAGAAACCATCGACCTCAGAGTTAATAGATTGGTTAAAGTTATTGTTATCAGACGATATGCCAGATGAAATTCTAAAGAATGCAGATTCTTCTAAAGCTATTCCACCTCTTTATGGAGCCCTGTTAAAGAATGAACAAGATGTTCAGTTATTAGAGAGATTGGCTTTTATGTCCAGAAGGGAAGCTAATTCAAAATAAATGCTAATTAATTTATTTCAAACAATTAGATCTTCTGGAGTTCCATGCACCCTAAGGGAACTATTAGATTTATTAGGTGCTTTAGAAAACCAACTTGTTTATGCAAATATTGATGACTTCTATTACTTATCAAGAACAATATTAGTAAAAGATGAGAAACATTTTGATAAATTTGACAAAGCTTTTGATATATATTTTAAAGGAATCGAAAAAATGGAAGATATCTTCCAAGCCCTTATTCCTGAAGATTGGTTAAGAAAAGCATTTGAAAAAGAGTTAGACCCTGAAGAATTAAAAAAAATTAAATCACTTGGTGGACTAGAGAAACTATTAGAAGAATTTAAAAAAAGATTAGAAGAGCAAAAAGATCGTCATGAGGGTGGTAATAAATGGGTTGGAACAAACGGAACTTCACCATATGGTCATGGTGGTCAAAATCCTGAAGGTATTAGAATCGGCGGACCCGGTGGTCAAAAGAAGGCTGTAAAGGTATGGGAGCAAAGACAATATTCAAATTTAGATGATTCTGTCATTATAGGCACAAGAGATATCAAAATGGCTTTACGCCGTCTAAGAAAATTTGCACGACAAGGAAATGAACTTGAGTTAGATATGGATGATACTATCAAGTCTACTGCTAAAAACGCAGGATTTTTAGATATTAAGATGGTTCCTGAGCGTCTAAATTCCGTCAAAGTAATTGTTTTATTTGATGTTGGTGGCTCTATGGATCCCTATGTGAGGCTTTGTGAGGAACTTTTTTCAGCCATTAAAACAGAATTTAAAAATTTAGAATATTTTTACTTCCATAATTGTATATACGAATCTGTTTGGAAAGATAACAGAAGAAGAACTCAAGAAAGATTTCTTGTTCAGGATATTATTAATAAATTCTCTGCTGACTATAAAGTTATTGTTGTTGGCGACGCCACCATGGCCCCTTATGAGATTACCAATGCTGGCGGATCTATTGAACATTGGAATGAAGAAGCTGGCCATGTATGGATTAAAAGACTAGCAGATCACTTTGATAATATTGCTTGGTTAAATCCTATACCAGATGATCACTGGGATTACACATCATCAATTTGTATTCTTAAAGACTTATTTGATAATAGGATGTATCCTCTTACGTTGAAGGGTTTAGAAGATGGAATGGCAGAGTTATCAAAATGAATAACGAAACAGCAAAAGTTAACGGAATTAAATGGGGTCCTTTTAGACTAAGAATTCCTTTTATTCATATTAAATTTAGAAGTGCTGAATTTCTCCAAGGACTAGTTATATCTGGAGCAACCGCTTTTGCTGGTATCCCAATTGCTACGGGAATGGGCTTAACATTTGAAGAAGGCGTAGCATTATCATTTATTGCTGGAACTCTTATCGCATCGGGACCAATTATCTTTGGCGTGCCATTTGCACCTGGTTGGGTAACTCCAGCATATCCGATTGTTATTGGTGTATTTGCGACAATGGGTTATTACCTTCCATCACCACCAGGTGCTGAATATCAAGTTGAAACATTTCAGTTTATGTCAGCAATATGTATTGAATTTACATTATTAGTTGCTTTCTTAGGTATGACCGGTCTGAGTGAAAAAATAGTTAACAATATTCCTAACACTTTAAAATCTGGAATTATTCTAGGAGCGGCAATTGCTGCCTTTTATCAAGTGTTTTTTAAAGAATTTGATGCTAAGTACATGGAGCAGCCTATAGCAATGACAGTAGCTTTGGTTTTATGTATTTTAACTACCTTCTCAGATCCATTTAAAAGGTTGGCTGCAAAGAACATAATTTTTCAAAAAATTGCATCTCTAGGGCTACTTCCAGGTTTTTTAATTGCTGGCATTGTGGCTTATCTAGTGGGTGAGGCAACTTTAGATATAACATGGGGTTTTGCTTTCCCAGATGTTGTTACATTGTTCGAAAGAACATCTCCTTTATCTATAGGCTTTCCCTCCTTTGGCATGTACGTTGATGCATTACCTTTGGTAATTATTGGTTATATATTGTTGTTTGGAGATATCATTACTGGACAAGAGATTCTTAATGATGCACAAAAAAATAGACCTGATGAACCAATTAATATTAATTCAAATAAGTTTCATTTATCAATAGCTATACGAAATCTTATAGGGCTCATCTTTAATCCAAATTTTCCAACTCAAGGTGCTTTATGGACAGGTGTTCACGTTGTTGTAGCTGAAAGATGGAAGAAAGGTCCTAATGAAATGCCGTCGCTATTTGATGGTCTAGGCTCCTATTACTTAATGGCATTACCATTTTTATATGTAACTTTACCTTTTGTAACCCTTATGGAACCTTTGGTTAATATCGCATTAAATTTAACTTTAGTTCTTACTGGCTTTGCTTGTGCTTATGTAGCGCTAGCCATACCAAAAACAAATGCTGAGATGTCTTCGGCACTATTAATAGCTCTATTAATAGCCTTCACTGGGCAGTATGTGTGGCTTGGACTCTTGGTAGGCATTATTTTGAGTTTTTTAGTTGTTGGTAAAGATCAACGAAATAATAACTAATATTATGAATTACGCATTAGAGATAAAAGATCTTAAAAAAGTTTATGCAGGAGGAACAAAAGCTCTAAATGGAATTTCATTAAGTGTTAAGGAGGGAGATTTTTATGCTCTTCTAGGTCCGAATGGAGCAGGCAAGTCATCAACGATAGGTATTATTGGAACATTGGTAACTAAAACCTCGGGTACTGTAAAAATTTTTGATATTGATATTGATAAAGATGTAGCTATAGCAAAATCTATGTTGGGCGTAGTTTCACAAGAAATTAATTTTTCACAATTTGAAAAAGTAATAGATATTGTAACTACACAAGCTGGCTTTTACGGAATCAGCAAATCAATTGCGAAACCAAAAGTTGAAAAGATGCTAAAGCGCCTTGGATTGTGGGATAAAAAAGATGATCAGGCAAGAACACTTTCAGGAGGCTACAAAAGAAGACTGATGATTGCAAAAGCTTTAATACATGAACCAAAACTATTAATCCTTGATGAGCCTACTGCTGGTGTTGACATCGAACTCAGAAGAGAAATGTGGAGTTTCTTAAAAGAAATTAATAAAAAAGGGACAACAATTATCCTAACAACTCATTATCTAGAAGAGGCAGAACAATTGTGCAGAAATATTGGAATAATTGATTGTGGAGAAATAGTTGCAGATACAAGTATGAAAGATTTACTTAGAAAGCTAGACGTTCAAGGTTTTGTTCTTGATCTTGAGAGTGCTCTTGAGGAAGAGCCAAAGATTGATGGGTTTGATCTTAAATTGGAAGACCCATTTACTCTTGTTACAGCTGTAAATAAAGATACGACCATTAATAGTCTTTTTGAGAAACTTAATAACCTAGGTATTAAGGTAAAATCAATGAGAAATGAATCAAATAGATTAGAAGAGTTATTTATTGAATTAATAAAGAAATAGTATGAAAAAAATAAATGATATAAATATATCTATAACATTATGGACTCTAGCATATAAAGAAGTAAGAAGGTTTATGAGAATTTGGGTTCAGACTCTAGTTCCGCCTGCAGTAACGATGTCCTTATATTTTGTTATTTTTGGATCGCTAATTGGACCGAATATTAATATTCAAAAAGTAACAGATGGTTTTCAATATGTTCAGTATATGATTCCTGGTTTAATAATGATGTCTGTAATAACTAATTCATATGCAAATGTTGTATCTTCATTTTATTCTGTTAAATTTCAGAAATCGATTGAGGAGCTACTTATTTCTCCCATGCCTAATTGGGCAATACTATTAGGCTTTGTTATTGGCGGAGTTTGTAGAGGTATATTGGTAGGTATTATTGTATTTTGTGTGAGCTTATTCTTCTATCCAGATTTTGAAGTAGCCAATCCAGTTCTAACTATTTCAGTACTTTTTTTAACATCAATACTATTTTCGTTAATGGGTTTTATAAATGCAGTTTTTGCAGATAGCTTTGATGATATATCAGTAATACCAGCATTTGTTTTAACACCACTTATTTACCTAGGGGGAGTATTTTATTCGATAAACATGCTACCACCAGTCTGGCAATCAATATCAAAAGCAAACCCAATGCTTTATGTTGTTAATACCTTTAGAGAGGGTATGCTTGGAACAAGTGACGTATCCATCTCTTTCTCTTTAATTATGATAATTATATTTATATTTACTTTAACCTCTCTCTCTTTGTACCTATTAAAAAAAGGTGTTGGTATTAGAGATTGAATACAAAAGCGCTAGGCAAGAATGCACTTGATTTAAATCTAAAAGGAAAGAAACTTTTAGATAAAATTAAAAGAAAAAAATTCAATATTGGTTATGGTGTTGATATTTGGAATGTATATGATTTTTTATACCTTGATAAAAATAAGATACCATCACTAAAAGTTCTAGAAATATTAATCCCGGCATCATCAACTTTCACAATTGAATCAAAATCAATGAAACTTTATTTAAATGATTATCATGATAAATCATATAGAAAAGATTCAGATTTAATAAAGGATATAAAAAATGATATCGAAGAACTGGTTGAATCAAGGGTAAGCATAAAGCTAATAAATAAGTTTTACGATGAACCAAATAATATATTACTAAATACAATTACCGACAAGAAGTCTAAACCAAATACCGTATTAAAATTTAATGGGTTTAGATCCATTTGCCCAGTAACATCACAGCCTGATTTCGCTAATATCTATATATACTCTGATATCTCAATTGATACCAAATGGTTGGTAGATTATTTAATCTCATATCATAATCATGGTGGATTCCATGAAGAGTGTATAAACAATATTTTTGTAGATATAAGAAAAAAATGTAAAGCCCCAGTTCTTCAAATATGTGGACGTTTTCAAAGAAGGGGTGGGATTGATATAAATCCAATTAGAAGCACTTCAGAAAAACTTTTATTTTCTAATTTTAGAGAATTTAATCAATAATTCTGTTCAAACTTGGCGGAGAGAGGGAGATTCGAACTCCCGGTACTTTTCAGTACACATCCTTTCCAAGGATGCACAATAGACCACTCTGACACCTCTCCTAAAAACTCATTATAAGGGTATACATAAACTTGTTATATTATTATTGTTATGTATCATCAAATTATGAGCAACTATAAAAAAGATTTAATCAATATTCTTGAAATGTTATCTAATATTGAGAAAGATTTAAACCTTATTAACTACAACGAAACTGAAAAGAAAGTTTATTATACTATTGCCCAAAAAATATCATCCACAGGAACATGTAATATTTCTGATGTAATAAAAGATTCTGGATTTTCTAGATCTACGATTTATAAAACTATTAAAAAATTTGAAACAGCTGATTTACTTTATCTTAAGCAATCTATAGTTGACAAAAGAGAGTTTAATCTAGTACTTGCTGCAGAGATATAACATTAAGAATTATAAATAACTTTAAATAAAATGCATTATTTTATAAAAGTATCTTTGACGGCATATATTTTTTATATGTTCTTATATGCCTTATGGTATTTTCTATCAATACAAGATTTTGCTAATCTAAGAATTCATGATCAATGGGCTGGATCGCTTTGTTACTTACCACATGGGGCAAGAGTGTTAATGATCTGCTTCTTTAGATATTATTCACTTCCTGCTTTATGTTTAGCTGAAATTACATGACCATCAATCATTAATTATGATGAATCCATGATGACATCTGTAGATGGTTCCAATTTTGGATCAATTGCGTGTATAGCATCAGTTGTTCTTGCTGTTGAAATAATTAAATGGTCAAGAGTGACAGAGGGTAAGATCTCATTATTGCAACCTGTAAATTTTAAAAATTATAAATTCTTAATATTGGTTATTATAATTTCATCTTTATTGAGTGGTTTATTATGCAACTCCATTATTTCTTATATCAATTCATCAATTACAATTGATGTATTAACTGTTCTTAGGTTCATGGTTGGAGATCTTTTAGGTGCTTCAGCAGTATTAATTTCTATGTGGATAATTTTTTCAACTATCACGGATACAAGGCTTATAGTCAGTAACGATAATTGATTCTTTACTACTGTATAAATATACAGTATAATCATATCTATGAGTAACATTATTTACATAAAAAAAGATCCAATATTGGTTGAACTTGATAATTCTATTGATAAGCCATCTGCTAAAAAAATGATAGCTTTTAAATATTTTAATAATAATTTAGCTTTGTTAAATGAGTATTTAGATAAAAATAATACAAATAACAAGACTAAGAACATTAAAAAAATTAATAAGAACAATCTTGCTCCAAAGTCTCAATTAGAATTCTCATTTTAATTTAATTTAAGATCTTTATTTAGTCCCTATACCGTATATAATTTGTATAGGTGTCTTGTTTAAAGATTTTTTAAGGGGATTTTTAAACATTTTATTACTACCCTGAACATGGAGGTGGTCCTATTAGTATTTATACAAACTCAGGAAGCGGAGGGTTTGCCTTTTGACAGAGTTTTAACTCTAACTTCCGACTAAATATAACTTATAGTTATTTTTAGTTTATAACCCTCAAATTTATTTGAGGGTTTTTTATTTAAAGATTATGGAAATAAGATATTGGGGTCTACTTATACTTCTAGGGGCAATCTGGGGTAGTGCTTTTATTTTTATAAAAGTTGCAGCTCCAGAATTTGGAGCAATTCCTTTAGTTCAGGCAAGATTAATTATAGCGTCGCTAATTTTTGTTCCTATTCTTCTTAGAAAAAAATATCTATTACTATTAAAGCCTATTTGGAAACATTCTCTTCTTTTAGCTATCACAAATAACGCAATACCTTTTACTATGTTTTCTCTTGCTAGCTTCGGATCTGAATCAAACATGTTAGCTATATTAAATGCAACTACCGCTTTTAACACAATGATTATTGCTTATTTTTGGTTAAAAGAAGATGTAAGTTTTAAACAGTTAACAGGATTAATTCTTGGTTTTATTGGAGTGATAATACTTGTAAATCCTGAATCATCTTCAACATCAATATTATCAGCTATATTCTGTCTTATGGGAGCAGCTTGTTATTCATTTTCAACAGTATTTATTCAAAAAAACTCTGCCAAAACAAATAAACTTGTTTTAATAGGCTGGTCAATTATATTTAGCGCTTTTTTAATGATACCTATGACGTTGTTATATTTACCTGATAACCTGCCGTCTGCTGATGCTTTTTTATCTGTTTTATGGCTTGGAGGAGTATCAACAGGTTTAGCATTCTTAGGATATGTAAGGTTAATAGAAAAAATTGGTGCTGTTAAAACTTCAACTGTTGCTTATTTTCTTCCTATATTTGGTATTATCTGGGGCTATATATTTCTTGATGAAGTTATAACGCCAAGCATTATTATTGGATGTCTTACGATATTAGTTGGGGTTTTCTTAGCTACTTCAAAAAAGATTAAAAAAATAGAAGGACAACCTCATGGAACATAATAACTTAGAATCACTTCTTGAAATTGCAAATAAAGAAATTAAAAGATTGTCTTTTAATGAATCGTCATCGTTAATTAACAATAAAGAAGTAGTAATAATTGATGTTAGGGAAGAATCTGAAGTATACAATACAGGCATTATTAAAAATGCTGTGCATATTCCAAGAGGTTTAATAGAGTTTACATTATCTCCAAATTCATTAAAAAATCCTGTAAAAATAACTGATAATACAAATATCTTAGTTTATTGTGCTGGGGGTTATAGATCAGCTCTAGCTGCTAAAACAATTAAAGATTTAGGATTTAATAATGTATATAATCTCGGTGGATATAATGAATGGGTAGAAAATGGTGGCGAGATACAAGCATCATTATAATTCGAGTATAATTCACTAAAAATATCGCTAGGGAGCAAAAATGAAAAAACAAATTTTAGTATTAACTGCAGTGCTGACTTTATCTTCTAATTTTATTCTATCTCAAAATAATAACGTTGAAGAGGTTATTGTTACAGCAACTAAAACAGAAAGAACACTCCAAGAAGTTCCTGTTGCTGTTTCTGTTGTAACTTCAGATACTATTGAGAAAGCTAATGTAATGGATATGTTTGATCTTAAGGCAGTTATTCCATCATTAGATACAAGACAATATCAATCAACGATTAACGCAACTTTTTTTATAAGAGGTTTTGGTAATGGTTCAAACAACCCAGGCATAGAACCATCTGTTGCTGTTTTTGTAGATGGTGTTTACAGATCAAAAACTCAATCACAAATTACAGATTTGCCAATGGTTGAAAGAATCGAAGTTCTTCGAGGACCACAAAGTACTCTTTTTGGTAAAAATGCTTCTGCTGGTGTTATTAATATTGTTACTAAAAAACCTTCATTTGAAAAAAATGGAAAACTATCAATTGGTTTTGGTAATAATAATTCTAAAGTAGCTAAGTTATACACAACTGGACCCTTAAATAACAATATGGCATATAGCTTTAGTGCTAATTTTAATAAGAGAGATGGCCATTCATCTAACCCTGTAACCGGAAATGCAACAAATGATAGAGACAGATCTGGTATTAGAGCAGAGCTATTATATGTGTCATCTGATGATGATCTTTCAGTGAGAATAACTGCTGATTATGATGAGTATGATGAGATATGCTGTGCTGTTGGTAGTACTAGCTATGGACCTGCAAACGCTATACCAGCTCTTTTTGGTGCAACTATCATTCCTAACAATCCTTATACGGAAAAAGCTTTTTTTGATTTTAATCCCATATCCGATGGCGATAACTCAGGTTTATCTATTTATATAGAAAAGAATCTAGATAATTTTAGAATCGAAAGCATTACATCTCACAGAGATTCATATAATTATGAAGTTCAAGATATTGATTTTGATTCAGTAGATTTGGTTGCTCCTAGCCCAATATCAAAAGATCTAGAAGCTATAACACAAGAACTAAGAATCTTTTCAGAAGATAATGAGAATTTTAATTGGTTACTAGGCGCATATTATTATCAAGAAGATATGGTTTTTAACGAATCAGTTTATTTTGGAACATTATGGCGTCCATACATTGATGCTTTTGTGCCTGGAGCTCTATCAGGCGTAGCTGCTGCATTTGGTATTCCAGATAGCTTATTGTTTGGTGCAGGTCAGGGTACAACTGAAGTTGCTACTCAAGATAACACTACTAAATCAATTTTTGCTCAAGCAGATATTCAAATATCAGATAGGCTTAATGCATTAATAGGTGCTAGCTATATAGAAGATGAGAAGACTGTTTCATACAACCAAGTTAATACGGATGTATTTTCAAACATAGATTTTGTTGGTGCAGGTACTCTTGGTTTAATAGCTGCAGGATTTCCACCAGCCCAAGCAGCAGTATTAGCAACAGATCCTGCATATAATGCATTACTTCCTTTACAGGCACTTCAGTTTTTACCACAATTTGTAAATTATCCTAACTCTGCACAGGATGGAAAAACTAAAGACGACAATATAGATTACACATTAAAACTTTCCTATGCTTTGAATGAGGTTACAAGTATTTACGGAGGTGTATCTACTGGTTTTAAAGCTACAGCATGGAATATTTCAAGAAACTCATTACCCAATGCAACTGAAACAGCAGCTTTAGCCGCTGCTGGAACTCCTGTCGGCCCTAACACGGGATTAGGGAGAAGATATGCTGATCCTGAAGAGTCAGAGGTTTTTGAATTGGGTGCAAAAATAAAGCTACCTTCTGGATATTTAAATATAGCAATGTTTGACCAAAAAATAGAAGGTTTCCAGTCTAATACATTTATTGGAACTGGTTTTGTTCTTGCTAATGCCGGGTCACAATCAACTGAAGGTTATGAGTTTGATTTAGTTATGTCGCCAACAGAATCTATAGATCTAGCTATAAGTGGTTTATTCATGGATCCTATCTATGATTCTTTTCCTAATTCAAGTGCTGGAGATTTAACAGGTACTATGCCATCAAACATATCAGAAGACACAATTTCATCTACTGTTACCTGGAATTGGAATTCAACTAATTGGGACGGGTACTTTAGATTAAGTCACCTATACGCAAGTGAAGCAAAATTACTTGAGAATCCAGCATGGCAAGCTATTTTAGAAGCTGCAGGTAATGGTATAAAAACTCAAGATACACTTAATTTCTCTGCCGGTCTTGAGAAAGAAAATCTATCAATAATGTTTTGGGGTAAAAATATTAATGATGATAAGTATTTGATATCAGCATTTCCAGCTGTTGCAGATCCTACATCATCCACATTCTTTGGTTATCCAAATGCATATAGATCTTATGGGTTGACTGTTAACTATATGTTTTAATATTTATAAATTAAATAAAAGGGAGCTAACAAGTTCCCTTTTTTTTATTTTAAAATTGGCGCGCCCGGGAAGATTCGAACTCCCGACCCCTTGGTTCGAAGCCAAGTACTCTGTCCAACTGAGCTACAGGCGCATTAATTGATTATAAAAGGATGGAAGAATTTAATCATAAAATTTTTACTTAATAAACTATTTTCATATGATATTATCTAGTTAAATATTAGGGGATTTATGAAATTCAAAAGCATACTTAAGAAATTATTAATAGCAATTCCTGTTCTTTATATATTAACACTCGGATTAGTTTATGTTGATGTTTATGACAGCAGACCAATTATAAGCTTATTTAAAAATATCCAATCTGATTCATCTCTTGAAGTTGTAGACTTCTCCATAGAAAAACCTCAGGTCGAAAAATCTACACCAGCTCCAAATAAAGATAGGAATGCTTATTATGGTGATTTACATGTACATACTAAATATTCCTTTGATGCCTATGTTTTTGGAGTAACAGCATCTCCAGATGATGCATACAAATACGCAAAAGGTGAGGGGATAATGCATCCTTTAGG
>NHJX01000014.1 GCA_002169105.1 Gammaproteobacteria bacterium TMED226
TTATTAATCCTGCTTTAAATAGCTCTGATAATTGGTTTTTTGGAATATCCCCTGAGGGCTTCGGCTTTCTTGGCATGATAATTAATTTTTGTGTTGCATTAACTGTATCAAGTTTTTATAGTAAACCACCAAAAGAAATCTATCAGATGATAGATGAAATAAGAAAACCATAAATATGAATAAGATAATTGCTGTGATAGGTTCTAACGGAGCTATTGGGAACTCAATTTCAGAAAATCTCTTGAATGATGATTCTGTTGATTGTGTTTATAAGTTTGCCAGAAATACTAAAGACAAAGATACTGAAAAAGTAAAGAATATTTCAATTGATATAGAAGACGAAGAATCAATAAAAANAGCTGTTGAAANATTACCAGATGATATTAGATTTGATTTAATCTTCGTTGCAACCGGTATTTTGCATAATNACGACGACATATTNCCAGAAAAAAGTATTAAAGATATTAATTCTTATAGGCTTCAGAAGGTACTTTTAATAAATACTATTGGACCAACCTTGATTGGTAAATATTTCATTCCTTTCTTAAGAAAAGATGCAAGAAGCACTTTTGCATTTCTAAGCGCTAGAGTTGGAAGTATTTCAGATAATAAATTAGGAGGATGGTATTCATATAGAGCAAGCAAGACTGCGTTAAACCAGATTATCAAAAACTTCAGTATTGAAATAAGAAGATCAAATCCTAATGCTATTTTTATTGGTCTTCAACCAGGAACTGTAAAAAGTTACCTGAGTAAGCCATTCGAAAAAAATGTCAAAGCGGATAGGCTTTTTACGCCTGATTATAGTGCAGAAAGATTACTTCAAGTAATTGCAAGTTTAGACAACAAAGATACTGGTAAGATTTTTGCTTGGGATGGTGAAGAAATAAAGCCATAAAAAAACCCAGCTTGAAGCTGGGTTTTTTGAATAAAAATAAATTATTCTGAGTCGCTAACAGCTGCTACGTAAATAGCTAAACCAAATGCGATTTTGTTTACAAAGTCAGCAAGGTTATAAATTAAGTTAGCATTTGCTATATCAGCACCTGGACCTGTAGCCATCCAATATCCAATAGGATAGATTGCCCAACCCACAGTAACAATTAATCTGATTGTGCCGAAGGCGCTTTGAGCTGCCGCATTACCACTTGAAGCATTAAGTTTGCCAGCTTCACCAGCAAATACTTCATAGATAATATACAACCAAGCAAGTGTTGCGATAACACCACAAACCATAGCATTACTTCCTGTCTCTCCCAAGAATCCACCAATAAGCATAACTAAAGATGCTCCAAGTAGTTTCCAGAAAAGTCCTGAACTAACATTTGTACACACTTTAAGTATTAAGTAGAACTCAATAATTTGAAGTGGAACAGTGATCAACCAGTCAATATATCTATATACAGTTGGAGAAGATCCTTCTCCTGCAGCATATGACTCGACCCACACACCTCTCATATACAAATAATGCCAAAACGCAATACCAGTAACTAATGCAGCAACTGATAGTGATGTTTTCCATTTACCATGAACTCTGTCTCTTTCTACAAGAAAGAATACAGTAGCAGCAAGCATTGCAGCTGTTACCAGCCAAAATGATACTCCAGTCATGTCAGCTGTATCTAAATCAGCTGCAGCAAAAACAGGTAGCGCAAGAGCACCAACCATTGTTAATAAAAATTTCATATATAACTCCTTAGTAAGTAAGTAAGAGTAATTATTACTCTCCCCCGTAATATACAAGTGTCTATGATACAAAAATCTAAAAAATGTATCAAATTTATCTTTATTTATTAAATTGTTTTATTGATATTATTTTGACTACAGAACAATATTTAGTATGATTTCTAATTATGAAAGTAGCAATTTATCCAGGATCATTTGATCCAATCACATATGGACATATGGATATCATTGACAGAGCATGTGGGCTATTTGATAAAATAGTAATAGCTATTGCAAAAAATGATGCAAAAAATCCTTTATTTTCTTTAGAAGATAGAATCAAACTTGCAACTTCAATATATAAAGATAATTCTCAGGTCGAAGTAGTCGGTTTTCCAAGGCAACTAACCGTAGATATTGCAAAAGAACAGAAGGCTTGCGCAATAATAAGAGGACTTAGAGCCGTATCTGACTTTGAATATGAGTTTCAATTAGCAACAATGAATAGATCTCTTGCGCCAGATATTGAAAGCATCTTTCTTACCCCAAAAGAAAGCTTAATTTATGTCTCTTCAAGCTTAATAAAAGAAATATGTGATCTTAAAGGCGATATTACTAAATTTGTTCATCCTTCAGTTGAACAAGCTCTAAAAGCAAAACTTGATACTTAAATTTGACAATTATTGCACGAATAGGTTGCTCGTTTAGCAATAACAGTCCTAATTATTTTTTGATGACAAATTTTACAACCCTTATCTTCCTTACCATAAACATTTAATTCAAGATTAAAGTAGCCCTCACTCCCATCAGCTGAATAAAAATCTTTAAGTGTCGTGCCTCCCTTTTTAATAGCATATTTAAGAATTTTCCTTATAGATGTAACTAAATTTTTACATTCAGTCATTGAGACATTTTTAGATGGCCTATCTGGTTTTATCTTTGCAAGAAAAAGACTTTCTGATGCATATATATTTCCCACGCCAACTATTTTTCTTTGATCCATAATTAGTTTCTTTATATTTAAATTACTACTCTTGCAAAGCGTAGCCAGATAATCTTTATTAAATGATTTTGATAAAGGCTCAATACCAAGGTTTTTTATTAGTCTATGCTCATGAGGGTTTCTTGTTAAATGAATAGAGCCGAATCTTCTTGGATCATTAAATACTATTTTTTCATTCTCAAAGATAAGTTCTACATGATCATGCTTTTTAAAATAATTATCTTTGATTTTTTGAATTCTTAATTTTCCTGACATTCCCAAGTGAATCATTAGGCATTGATCTTCAAAAAATATCAAAATATATTTTGCCCTTCTTGTTATATTCTGAATAAATTTATTTTTGACAAATTCTTCAACTTTTTCTTCAACTTTCCATCTAAGATTTTTATTGTTTACAATAATTTCTTTGAGAACATTCTTCTCAAACTTATTAATTGCCCTGACGGTTGTTTCAACCTCCGGCAATTCAGGCATGATCTATTTCAGAAGGTTATTAATGTCTTTAATATTGCTAGGGCTAATAGTGCCTGCCGCNAAAGCTAATCTTAAATTAGCAAGTATGTAATCATATTTGGCATTAGCTAGATTTTTTTCTGCACTGTAAAGATTTTTTTCAGCCTGAAGTAAGTCTACGACATTTCTTGTTCCCACTTTATAACCTACCTGAGTAGCTTCAAGTGCACTTGTTGCTGAAATTACTGCTTGATTTTGAGCAGTAACATTTGCAACTAAAGTTACAACATTAGAAAATTGCGACCTTACTTCTTGAATAATTCTTCTTTCTGCAAATAATGTGTTTTCATCTGCTTCATTGTATTGCGAATATGCTTGTTTTCTTCTAGAGCTAACAGCTCCTCCTTGGAAAATTGGAATACTCATTTGAATAGCGTAGTTTCTTCTTCCAGTAACCGCGGGGATCGGGATACCNTGACCATTTATTTCAAAACCCTCGTAATTAAATTGATTGGTTTCTGATTCTGTACCAGTTCCTACAATATCAATCTTTGGAAGGTGATTTGAAGCAGCATTTCTTGCATTATTTTTAGCAGCATCTTTTCTTAAATATGAGGCCTTTAGCTGATAATTATTTTTTAAAGCTAATTTAACCCATTCTTCTTTTGAGTTTGGATAGGGCTCAGAAACTGAAAGATCTTCTCCTAGTTCATCCAACGAAAATATCTCTCTCCCTATTAAGGCATTTAGCGCCTCTCTAGCTGAGAATAAATTACCTTCTAAGCTTATTCTCGAAGCCTTGCTTAGATCATATGCAAGTTGAGCTTCTTGCACTCCAGTAATTGCAGAAAGCCCTACGTCATACCTTTGTTGGGCCTGATCTAATTGCTTTTTGATAGCTCTTTCTTCTGAAATTGCTGCATTAAGATTATCTATTGCTCTTAATACTCCAAAATACAGTTCTGCTGTTCTTAATAAGAGATTTTGTTGTTCATATGCAAAATCAGCNTCAGCTGCATTTGTTAATGATTTTGATCTCTTAAAGTTAAACCATGTATCTAACCTAAAGAGAGGCTGAGTAACTCTAGCTGATTTTGAGAAAGAATTATATTCTTGTTGCAAAATATCATTCTGGTAATACTCATTCCAATTTGTTGACCCACTTAAAGTTATACTTGGAAATAAAGCAGCTCTACCTTGCACAACAATCTGCTTATCAGCAAGATATGAATACTCGGCAGCTCTATAAGAAGGATCATTTTCAAGCGCCTCATTATATATTTCTAGGATATTCTCAGATTGTAAATGCGAACATAATAGAAAAACTGCAAGAAACTTTTTATAAAAAGTAATTTTCATCTGCATATTCTAACTCATTAATTAAATGTATGCAGTGTAAACATTTTAATTATCGATATAA
Source organism: Gammaproteobacteria bacterium TMED226 (assembly GCA_002169105.1). Taxonomy (GTDB): domain Bacteria; phylum Pseudomonadota; class Gammaproteobacteria; order Magnimaribacterales; family D2472; genus SAR86A. Next base: position 4,542 of record NHJX01000014.1, read on the forward strand.
CTATAAAAATAACTAAAAAATTTAAATTAAAACGTTTTTTTTATTTGTTTAGAGTAGAATGAATTACAAATTAAAAAAACTTTTATGAAAAATTTTATTAAAGAAAGTTTTTATAGATTAATTCATAGGGCAAATTAGATTGGCCAAGAATACATACGACTCAAAAGCAATTGAAGTTCTTTCTGGATTGGATCCTGTTAGGAAAAGNCCTGGAATGTATACAGACACATCCTGTCCAAATCATTTAATACAAGAAGTGCTTGATAATTCAGTTGATGAAGCAATAGCTGGACATTGTTCAAATATTAAAATAAAAATAGAAAAAGATGGCCACATCAAGGTTAGTGACGACGGAAGAGGCATGCCTGTTGATATGCATCCTGAACATAACGTAAGTGGCGTTGAATTAATTTTATGTAAATTACATGCTGGGGCTAAATTTTCTGGCGAAGAATATAGTTTTTCAGGAGGTTTGCATGGAGTAGGGGTATCAGTTGTAAATGCTTTATCAGATTCACTTCAAGTTATTATAAAAAGAGATTCTAAAGAACATGAGATGCACTTTAGTAATGGAGATAAAAAAAGCGAGTTGAAAGTTGTTGGAGATGTGGGTGTCAGGAACAGTGGAACAACAATAAAGTTTAAACCAAATCCAAAATATTTCGAATCAGATCAAATTAATTTTAAGAGCCTTAAGCATTTATTAAAAGCAAAAGCTGTTTTATGTCCTGGATTAACTATAGATTTTCATTATGAAAAGAAGAAAGAAAAAATTAAGTGGTTTTATGAAGATGGTTTGAAAAGTTATTTAGATGATGCCTCAGAAGGCATTGACTTGATACTTGAAGAATCAATTTTATCTTCAAAAGACACTAAAACACAGCAGGTTGAATTTGTAATTAATTGGTCAAATAAACCACCCAAAAATAAACTTGATGAAACGTATGTCAATTTAATTCCTACATCCCAAGGCGGTTCTCATCTGAATGGTTTTAAATCAGGTTTATTAGAAGCGCTGAAAGAGTTCTGTGATTATAGAAGCCTTCTTCCAAAAGGACTTAAGCTNAATGCAGAGGATGTTATGACAAATGCTATATTTGTAGTTTCTTCAAAAATGCAAAATCCTCAATTTGCTGGGCAGACAAAAGAGAGGTTAGATTCCAAAGATCATATGTCATTTGTAAGTAGCTCAACCAAAGATGTTTTAAGTATTTGGTTCAATAAGCATACAGAGGAAGGAGAAAAGATCGCAGAGCTCGCAATAATCTCTGCTCAAACTAGGGTCAAAGCTTCAAGCGCTGTTGAAAGAAAGAAAACTTTTAAAGGCCCCGCATTGCCTGGAAAATTATCAGATTGTAATAGTGAAGATTTGAATGAGACCGAATTATTTTTAGTTGAAGGTGATTCAGCGGGCGGATCTGCTAAGCAAGCAAGGGAAAGATCTTTTCAAGCAATAATGCCACTAAGAGGGAAAATACTTAACACCTGGGACTTAGAGAGTGATGAAATAATTAAGTCTCAAGAAATAAAAAATCTTTCCACTGCTATAGGCGTTTTGCCAGGAAATGCAGACATTTCTTCTTTGAGGTATGGAAAGATATGCATTCTAGCTGATGCAGATTCTGATGGGCTGCATATAGCAACATTACTTTGTGCTTTGTTTTTGAGACATTTTAGAAGTCTTGTTCAAGAAGGCAGGATTTTTATAGCAATGCCTCCTCTATATAGAATAGACTGTGGTAAAGAAGTTTTATATGCACTAGATGAAACCCAAAAAGAACAAGCTATCAAAGAGTTTAAGAGCAAAAAAGGCAAACCAAAGATTAATATACAAAGATTTAAGGGTCTTGGAGAGATGAATCCCTCTCAATTAAGAGAGACTGTTATGGATCCAGAAACAAGACAGCTTGTGAGACTATCAATATCAGCAACAGATAATGCAAATGCGATGATGGATCTTCTTCTTTCAAAAAAGAATGCGCCTGCAAGAAAAGAATGGCTTGAAAAGAAAGGTTCATTGGTGAGAGTTTAAGTATGGCAAAAGATCAATTTAATTCAATAAGTCTCAAAAAATATGCAGAGGATTCATATCTTAATTACGCAATGTATGTAATTCTTGATCGCGCTCTTCCAAATATTGGAGACGGGTTGAAGCCTGTTCAAAGAAGAATTCTCTATGCAATGTCTGAATTGGGTTTAGATGCATCTTCCAAATACAAAAAGTCAGCAAGAACTGTTGGCGACGTTATTGGAAAATTTCATCCTCACGGAGATAGTGCCGCGTATGAAGCAATGGTATTAATGGCTCAAAATTTTTCNTTCAAATATCCACTAGTAGATGGCCAAGGTAATTGGGGTTCACAGGATGATCCAAAATCTTTTGCAGCAATGAGATACACAGAATCAAAATTGACAAGTTTTGCAAATTTGCTTATTAAAGAATTAAAGTCGGGAACCGTAGACTGGCAACCAAATTTTGATGGCTCACTTCTGGAGCCTGTAATTTTCCCATCAAAAATACCAATGATCCTTCTTAATGGAACTTCAGGAATAGCAGTTGGGATGGCAACAGACATTCCTTCCCATAATATTAATGAGGTTATTGATGCAACTATAAATGTTTTAGAAAAACCCAAGTCAGAACTTAAAGACATTTTAAAAATAATAAAAGGACCTGATTTCTCAAATAAATCAAAGATTGTTGCTAGCAAGGAAGAGCTTGAAGAAATGTACTTAACAGGAAGGGGTGGTTTTAAAATTCAAGCAAATTGGAAGCAAGAAAAAAACCAGATAATTATAAATGCATTACCTTATCAGGCATCTGGATCAAAAATTCTTGAACAAATTGCTGAACAAATGATTAACAAAAAACTACCTATGGTTATTGATTTAACTGATGAGGGGGATCATGAGTTTCCGATTAGACTTGCTATTACCCTTAAATCAAATAGAGTGAATGCTGAAGACTTAATGAACCATCTATTTGCATCTACTGATCTTCAAAAATCTTACAGAATGAATATGAATCTTATTTCATTGAGAGGCGGCCCAAAGGTATTTTCCTTAGTAGATTTATTAAAAGAATGGATAGTCTTTAGAAAAGATACTGTTAAAAGAAAGCTTGAGCACAGACTTGATCATGTGAATGATAGGCTTCATATTCTTGAAGGACTTTTAACAATCTTTATTGACATAGATAAGGTTATAAAGATTATTAGAGGGTCTGATGAACCCAAAAAAGATCTTATAAAAATATTTAAATTATCTGAGATTCAAGCAAATGCAATTTTGGATATTAAATTAAGGCAGTTAGCAAAACTTGAACAGATAAAGTTACAAAAAGAAAGAGATGATTTAGTAAGTGAACAGGGTGATATTGAAAAGATTCTTAAATCCAAAGCAAGATTAAAAACTCTTATCAAGAATGAACTAATCCAAATAAAAGAAAATTTTGGGGAAGACAGGAAGTCTCCAATTGTAGAGTCTACCAATGCAAAAGTGTTCTCAGAAGAAGAAACCATAGTCACTGAGCCAGTAACTGTTGTTCTCTCAAAAGCAGGATGGATTAGAAGTGCAAAAGGGCATGACATCGACCCTAAGTCATTGTCATACAGAGGCGATGATTCGTTGCAAGATTTTGCTAGAGGCAAGAGCAATCAGCTGGCTGTATTTTTAGATTCGAATGGTAGAGCTTATTCTATTCCAAGCCACTCATTGCCATCTGCTAGAGGTATGGGCGAACCAATCACAGGAAGACTCAACGCTGATTCTGGTGTTCAGTTCGTCTCTTTAGTTATTGGGAACAATGAAGANAGGTTTTTGATTATGAATTCTGGCGGATATGGGTATATAGCTCATCATGAAAATATGACCTCAAACACAAAAAATGGGAGAGCGTTCATGAAATTGCCAGAAAATGCACAAATGCTTAAATCTATTCCAGTAAGAGAGAATCATACTCATATAGCGGCAGTATCAAACATTGGAAAATTATTAATATTTGAGATAAGTGAGCTACCCATACTAGGAAAAGGTAAAGGAAATAAGATCATAAATATACCAAAAGCCAAATTAGCAAGCAGTGAAGAATTCATGGCTCATGCACAACTCTTGGCCATTGATAGCTCCTTAAAGNTTGAAGTCGGAAAGAGATCTGTCACCCTAAAACCAAAAGACTGGTCAGAATATATACTTTCAAGAGCTAAAAGAGGAAAGAAAGTAGGCAAACTTATCAATATTGAAAGACTCACTGAAGAAGTAAAACCTTCTAAAGACGAATCTTAATTATTTAAGGATTATCTAAATTGGTTAAAGTCGAAGAAGTAAATATTGATGATTATTTGATTTCATTAAGTCCAAATAGCTCATTGGTAGGCATATATAGAATTATCTTTTTAACTAGCATTTCTTTTGTATGTATAGGTATCGCCATAGTTTTTTATTTTGTTGGGGCTTCTCTGATACTTCCATTTGCTGGCCTTGAGTTAACAATTCTATTTATTGCTTTTTATCTAAGCTTCAAGTCGAGNAGCAAGCGAGAAAAAATATATATTTCTCAAGAAATTGTAAAGATTGAAAAAGGTATAAATAAAGCAGAGTATTCTTGGAGAGAGTTTAGAACATTCACGTCATTTAATATTCAAGAAGATAAAAATAAAGTGTTGAGACTTAGTTTTAGATCTAAAGGTAAAGATGTTTATGTAGGAGATTTTTTGAATGAAGAAGATAAAAAAATACTTAAAGATAATGTTGGCGAAATAATTAATTCACTAAATTTAGTAAAAGAAAATCTTAATAAATCATAGACACAAAAAATTATGATATATTTATTTCATGAGACCTTTAGTATTTGGTTTAGCAATTGTTGGCTTTCTCAGTTATGCATTATTAATTGGAGCCATAATCATCTGGCCAATTTTTAACATTCTTGCATACCTAAAGGTTCTTTTTTTTCCTAGGCCCATTAGAAAGAGATATGGAACCGATTTGTCTAAACTTAGTAAAGAAAGTTTTAAGATTGAAATCACTGACCAAGATAATAATGATATAAAAAAATATAAAGCTAAAATAAAACGCTTACAAGGTGAATTGAAAACAAAAATTGAATTAATTAATAAAAATATTTCAACTTTAAATTCAAAAGTTTCGAATATAGCAAACAAGATATCAGCACTAGGTAGCATTAAGAAAAATAATGATGGATCATATAGCCAAAGGAGCAGTATAGGTAAGGAGGCCTATTCTTTAGATTCTCAAAAAAAAGATTTTGAGTCGCAGATATATAATCAAAAGCGTGACATCGAACACCTAAAATATGATTGTGAAATTGCTATAGACGATATCAAAGATAATATACATGATATTAAAAATAAGCCCTGGGATGCATGGTATGAATGGCGAGCTCGCTATGCAAGGTATTTGTCGAACAGAAGAGCAATTTTATTTATGTTCATTGGGTTTCCAGTCTTATTTTTTATACTAGGAAATGGAAACTTTGCCTATGGCTTAAATGCCTATGTATATATTTCTTATGTTCAACCAATTTCAAGTTTTTTCGGCCTTGATAATTTTGTTTCCGGATTTTCTTCTTATTTTATAAGTTATGAATATGCTGAATCATTATTGCAAATTTATGAGGCTACATTTTCTTTTTGGTCATGGATTTTTTATGTGCTCACAATGCCTGTCATAACTGGATTATTAGCTTACTTTTCTTATAAATCCCTTACTAAAAAATCAGAAATAGCTGAGCCTGACTTTTACTATTATAGTAATAATTAATTACGGCACCCACTTTTTAAGTTTTTTTGGAGCTAGCAATAATTTTAGATTAGATATTTTTGGTATACCATTTTTAAATTCTGGGAATGCCTCTCCAATTATCAAAGGTCTAAGATAAGCTATTGCTTTAGAATTAATATTAAAGCCATCCTCGCTTATAAAAGACTTTGGTAATTTTTTTTCTACATTGGCTATTTTTGATAAAGGAGATGGTTCTATCTTCCATGTATATTTAGTCGACTTACCTCTCACAATTACTGGCATAACACCATTCATTCCCTGAATAGCATATTTAATAGCATGGACTCCAACTGCTTCGGCATGAAGTAGATCTGTTTTTGATGCGATATGTCTTGCACTTCTTTGAAGATAGTCAGATACAGCCCAATGATTTTTAAGCTTTAATTTTTTAGTAATCAATGATGCTAAATACGGAGCTACGCCTCCAAGCTGAGTATGACCAAAAGCATCTTTTGTATTTGATTCTGCTAAAAATTTACCTTTAGAACTTTTAACACCCTCTGATGTTACTATTACGCAATATCCTTTTTGCTTCACGACATCTTTTACTTTTCTTAGAAACTTTTGTTGATTAAATGTAACTTCTGGAAGAAGAATAATATGAGGTGCATCACCTTTTGAAGTTCTAGCTAATGCTGAAGATGCAGCCATCCAACCAGCATGACGCCCCATCACCTCAAGAATAAAAACCTTAGTTGACGTTTCTGACATTGATTTAACATCAAGAGATGCTTCTAATGTTGATGTCGCAATATATTTCGCTGCAGAACCAAAACCAGGACAAGAGTCAGTTATTGCAAGATCATTATCAACAGTTTTGGGTATAGCAATACATTTAACAGGGTAGTTTAGTTTGTTGCTAATTTGAGAGACCTTATAAGCTGTATCTGCAGAATCGTTCCCACCATTGTAGAAAAAATAACCTATGTTATGCGCCTTAAAGACATCAATCAGTCTCTGGTATTCTTTTTTATTTGTATCAATATCTTTCAGCTTTAATCTGCAAGATCCAAATACCCCTCCAGGTCTTGATTTTAATGATCTAATAGCAGAAATACTTTCCTTTGAAGTATCAATAAGCTCTTCTCTTAANGCGCCAAGTATCCCATTTTTCCCTGCATAAACTTTTCCAATCTTACCTTTAGATTTTTTGGCTTCTAAGATCAGCGCAGAAGCAGTAGCATTTATAACTGATGTAACTCCACCTGATTGTGCATAAAATGCATTTTTTTTCATTATTTCCCCGCTTATACTTTGAATAAAATTCAAGTATCGTATTATAACTAATATGAGAATACATATCCTAGGTGTTTGCGGAACCTTTATGGCAGGGCTAGCTCAAATACTTAAGGAATCTGGACATAAGGTTTCAGGATCCGATATTCAATTTTATCCACCAATGTCTGATTATCTAAAACAGATTAGCATTGAGACGATAAAAGGTTATCAAGCAGATTTGTTACCAGATGCTGATTTATACGTAATTGGTAATGCATTATCAAGAGGTAATGAATCTGTTGAGATGATATTAGAAAATAAACTACCATTTGTTTCAGGGCCTGAAATGCTTGGCAAAGAATTAAAAGACAGAAATGTTTTTGCTATATCAGGTACTCATGGAAAGACGACTACATCTTATATGCTAGCGCACATTTTGAATGAACAAGGGAGAGATATTGGATTTTTAGTTGGGGGCATTTCTAAAAATTTTAATGTATCTGCAAGGCTAGGCACAGACAAATCTTTCGTAATAGAAGCAGACGAATACGACTCAGCATTTTTTGATAAACGATCTAAGTTTATTCATTATTCACCTACCAACCTGATTATCAATAATATTGAGTTTGATCATGCTGATATTTTCAATGATATAGATGACATAAAAAAACAATTTCATCATCTTATAAAGATCATTCCAAGCTCTGGAAATATTATTTTTTTTAATGATGATGATAATAGCAAAGAAGTTATTGAGACTGGTTTATGGTGCAATAAGATAGCTGTAAATTCTGATTTAATAGATACGAATTTTGAATTAATGGAATTCACAGTAGAGGGAAAGAGATTCTCTATGAAAGAGCTTCCACTAATAGGCGAACATAATTTTAGGAATTATATCAGTGCAATACTTGCTGCTAGGCTTGATGGGGTTGAAATAGAGGATTCTATTAAATCATTAGAAACATTTGAGGGCGTAACAAGGAGAATGGATTTTGTAAAAGAATCATGTGGTATAAAAATTTATGATGATTTTGCACATCATCCGACTGCTATCAAACTTTCAACAGATGCAATACGAAAAAGATATCCGGATAAGCGAATATTAGGTCTAATAGAGCTTGGTTCTAATACGATGGCATCAGGATATCATGAAGAAAGTCTGCTCAAATCTTTTAGCTCACTTGACCAAGCAATATTACTTGATCATAAGAAGGTTTATAAATACAAGAATGCTCACGGATCAATAGATACTTTTTTGTTAGAGCTAAAGGAAAGTATTTATGATTATGATATTATTCTAATAATGACTAACAAAGATAGTCAAAAATTTATTCAACCAATACTTAGTTATCTTGAAGAAAAATAGCTTCCCCATCTTTCCTATAGGTATTGTTGCTTTGCCAGGAACCATACAGAGTCTTCAAATTTTTGAACCTAGATATTTAAATATGGTTAAAGATTGCATGGAAAATAATCATGGTTTTGTTATAACTTTTCAAAAAAAATTAACTAACAAAAATGATTACAAGATTTCTAAGCAGGGCGCTTTTGTTGAAATAGTTGATTTTAATAATCTACCAAATGGGTTGCTAGGGATAACTGTTAAAGCTATAAATAAAGTAACAATTAAGAACATAATTCAACTTAAAGATGGTCTTAATGTTGCAGAAACATATCCTATTGTGGATCCTGAGGTTGACGATCAAGCACTTCTCGCTGAATTTCCAGAAATATCAAATATTCTTTCACAACTAATGAAACACCCAAGAATTGCAGATATGCAAATAAATATTGATTTTAATTCAGCTGATTCTGTTGCATACAATTTGGCTGGCCTTATTCCTATTCCATGGACTTATAAACAAAGCTTATTAGAAGCATTTGATGCTTCTCAAAGACTATCCATACTTTCGAAATATATTGATGAGATTTCGTCAAGTTAGCAAAAATTATATCTTTAAAGGCGGCTGATTAGATTTCTTTCTTAACCAATTAACAGTCTTATATATTTTTGGCATTGCTATTAACTTTCTCTCTAAATAGAACTTTCCTGGATAGTTGCTTAAGAGCAAACCTACAAATATTGTAAACAGACCTTGACCAGGAAGAAAAAGCATAAGAATTCCTCCAATAATCAAGGTATAACCAAGAATATTTTTAATAATAGTCGATACCAGCCATAACGAAGGATAAGCTATTTTAAATTTTGAGCTGTTTCTATTGATGAAATAATCACTAGGGATTAACGCGACTAACCATTTTATACTAATTAGACTGAATACAAATATCACAAAAGATACTGTCCCAAGCAATATAATATTCACTTTATAAGTTGATATGAATTCATTAGCTAAATCGATGAAGTTAATTTCCAAAATTACTTACCCTTTTGACAATTATGATTTAGTATAACAATTACTATTACATTGATAATTTAAATTTATATTGCCTAACAAAAACCTCTCACAAATATTCAACCATAGCCTTATAGAAAGCAAAGCGGAAGATATTCTTTTTCTTGATGTGGAGGGAGTGTCTTCATTTACAGATGAAATAGTTATTGCAACTGCCAATTCTAATAGACATGCAGCTTCGGTATCTGAAAAATTAGTTGAGCATCTTAAAATAAATAATATAAAAGTTATTGGTGTAGAGGGAGAAATTGAATCTGGATGGGTGCTCGTAGATTGCGGAGATGTTGTTGTAAATATTATGAAGAGAGATGAAAGAGATTTCTATGATTTGGAAGGATTATGGGGACAAAGGAATCCCTCTTAAAATTCTTAATAATGATAATTAAGATTTTTACCATTGGCAATAAACTCAATCAATGGGAGTCTGAAGGGATTGAGTTCTACACAAAACAATTACCAAAGAACTTAGAAGTAGAATTTATTAATCTCAAAAGCCAACAGAACAAAAGTTATTCTACAAATGAAGTTATTGAAAAAGAATCTAACACAATTATGTCTAAGATTCCTAAACATGAATACATAGTAGCCTGGGATTCAAATGGAGAAAAAATTACCAGTGAAAGTTTTGCTAATTTTATTTTGGATCATCAAAGAATTAATCCTAACATTTCTTTCATAATTGGAGGCTCATTTGGGTTGTCAGCGACTATTAAAAAAAGATCTGATAGAGTTTTTTCGGCCTCTTTATTAACATTTCCTCATAAATTATTTAGGCTACTATTAGTAGAGCAAATATATCGATCTCATTCAATAATAAACAAGATGCCATATCATAAATGATTGATTTGAACCAAAGGACTTTAGAAAAAAAGAATTTCTTCAATAGACTGATTTTAATCTATGTATTTTTTTTATTTTTATTTGTATTTTTCTTATACAGAACATTTTCTCTTCAAGTTTCAAATTATACAGATTATGAAATAGCCTCTTTACAGAACAAGACTAGAGAAGTTTTAATTCAGCCAATGAGAGGTATTATTTATGATAGGAATGGTGAAATTATTGTAAATAATACTCCGAGCTATAATTTAATAACCAAACCATCTCAAATAAAAGATTTAGAAAGTCACTTTAATAAGATTAGTATGATCATAAGTTTATCTGAAGAAGATATTACGTACGCAAGAGAAAACTTTAATAGAAAAGCTAGATTAAACAGAGAGCTAATCCTAAAAAAGAATTTGACTTTAGAAGAGATTGCGAGATTTGAATCCAGGAAATATAGATTTCCTGATACATTTATAGATGAGAGATACTCAAGAAAAAACTTATACCCAGAATTGTTTTCCCATTCAATTGGCTATGTTGGTAATATGAGTGATGATAGTTTAGAAGAGGTATTAAGTGACCAAAATTTAAAACCCAAAGAAACAATTTTTATATATTCAAATGGGTATCTAACTGGAAAGACTGGATTAGAAAACACTTATGATGATTCCCTTAGAGGCCTTTATGGTAAAAAGATATATGAAGTAGATGCTTCTGGAAAATTATTAAAAGAATTAAAAATAATTCCAGCAACAAATGGAAAAGATTTACATACTTCTTTAGATATTAATAGTCAAAAAGTAGCATTTAAACAACTTAATAATAGAAGAGGGGCTGTTGTTGCTGTAGAAATTGATACTGGTGCAATAGTAACTTATATAAGCTCACCGTCTTTTTCTGTAAATCAAATAACCAATGGAATGTCATCAAAAGATTTTAGTATATTAATTAATAATAAGGATAAGCCATTTTTTGATAGGGCTGGACAAGGAAGATACTCACCAGCATCAACCATTAAGCCTGCAATAGGACTATATGGTTTAGAGAATAATATAATTGACTGGGACTTTACTATGGATGACCCAGGATTTTTTATATTACCAGAAGACAATAGATTATACAGAGGTTGGAAAAAAGGTGGTCATGGCAAAATTAATCTAAAAGATGCAATCATTGAAAGTTCAAATACTTTCTTTTTTTCATTAGCCTACGAGTCAGAAATAGAAAACTTGATTGAGCATTTATCTCATTTTGGTTTTGGAAGAAACATATGCTTAGATTGCTTTATACCAGACCAAGGTCTCTTACCTAGTCCGGAATGGAAGATGAATAATTTAAATTTTAGCTGGTTTAAGGGTGATACTGTAAATTTGGGAGTTGGCCAAGGCTATTTAAGCGCCACTCCTCTTCAGTTAGCTTATTACTCATCCTTTTTAGCAAATAAAGGCAATTTAAATAAATTTTCTTTCATTCAGGAAAATAATGAAATGCCTAAAGATATTTTTGTTAGCAGCAACATAAACAATAAAGATTGGAAAAATATTCATGAGAGCATGATTGGTGTAATTGAAAACCCAAAAGGAACTGCAGGAAGATTAAGAAAATTAAAAGATTTCACTGTTGCAGCAAAATCTGGAACTGTCGAACTTGTAAGCACAGAAACAAAAGAGGACTATAAGATAATTAGAGAAGAAGAAGGCAAAAGAGATCATGCAATCATTATAGCTTTTGCACCTATACCAAATCCTAAATATGCAATTAGTGTTGTAATTGAAAATGGTGAAAGCGGGGGCTCAGTCGCAGGACCAGTTGCTATCGAGATCTTAAATAGCCTTATTAAAAATGAATAAGATACTAGATATATTTAAGTCAAAGATTTATTTTGATCATTATTTATTTATTTCAATAACAACCCTATCAATCATGGGGCTCTTATTTTTGTATAGCGCATCTCAAGAAAATATTGATACGGTCTTTAAACAATCACTCTTTGTTGTCTTAGGCTTAATTTTAATGTTCATCTTAAGTCAATTAGACCCAGATTTTTATAAAAATAATGCCTTATTTTTTTTAATACTTTCGATTATCTTAATTCTGATCACTCTTCTATTTGGCAAAGAGGTTAATGGCGCAAAAAGATGGCTCGACCTTGGATTTTTTAGCTTACAATCATCGGAAATAATTAAAATTGCTCTTCCAGTTTTTTTAGCAGCATATTTATATGATAAAGCTCTTCCAATAAGCTTTTTTAATACATGCATAACTCTGATAATTATTTTTATTATTGTTAACTTGGTCAGAATTCAACCCGATTTGGGAACTAGTTTAGTGATACTTTCAGCAGGCTTATATATTTTATTTTTAGCTGGACTTAGCTGGAGATTTATTGGTATCTCATCTGTTGTCTTTATTTTATCTCTTCCTTTTATATGGAATAATTTTTTAGAGCCTTTTCAAAGAGAAAGAATCCTAACACTGCTTGATCCAACGGCTGATCCATACGGGTCAGCATGGAACATCACTCAATCAAAAATTGCTATAGGCTCAGGTGGAATCACAGGCAAGGGCTTCATGGAAGGATCTCAAGCCCACCTAGATTTTTTACCAGAAACTGAAACAGATTTCATTTTTTCAGTTATTGCTGAAGAATTTGGTTTTATTGGAGTATCTGTCCTATTATTTGTGTTTTTCTTTGTGATGATCAGATGCCTATACTTAGCAATAAATGCAAGAGATAGGTTTTGCCGACTTACAATAGGCGGTTTGAGCCTGCTATTTATTTCTACAATATTCATAAATTTAGCAATGGTTGTTGGAATAATTCCAGTTGTAGGTATGCCACTTCCTTTTATAAGCAAAGGAGGATCATCTTTGTTATCATTTTATATAGCTTTTGGTATTATAATTTCTATGGCTACTCACAAAAAACTAATGCAAAAATGAAAAAGACCAATATTTGTAACAAATTATCTTCTATTTCGTTTTATAAATATGAAAAATAAAAAAAATACCCCTCATATCTCTTATCAACTATCTTTACTAATATTAATGATATTTAGTTTTAATAGTGCTGCTGATTACTCAAATCATAATGAGAGTCAAAAAGTCATAGATGAGCTTGTAAACGATCATGGGTTTGAAGAATCTTATGTTATTGAAGTTTTGAAGTATGCTAAAAGAAGAGACGAAATGCTAAAGTCAGTGGCAAAACCAGCTGAAAAAACTAAGACTTGGGACGACTATAAAGCTATTTTTATAAAGAAAAAAAGAATTAGGGACGGCAAGAAATTCATAAAAGAAAACATTAAAACTTTAGAAAGAGCTGAAAAAGAGTTTGGCGTTCCCAAAGAAGTCATAACAGCTATCTTAGGAGTTGAAACAAACTTTGGAAGTAATAAGGGAAGTTATAAAGTAATAGACAGTCTTACTACCTTGGGTTTTGATGATCCTAGGAGATCCAAATTCTTTAGAAGTGAGCTTATACAATTTTTTCTTCTTACTAGAGAAAATAATTTAGACATTTTTAAAACTAAAGGCTCTTATGCTGGAGCTATGGGTTACGCACAATTTATATCATCCAGTTATCGTGCTTATGCAATTGATTATGATGGTGATGGATACGTAGATTTATTTAATTCTGTTGATGATGCAATTGGTAGTATTGCTAATTATTTAAAAGTACATGGGTGGAAAAGAGAAGGCAGTATTGTAGTTAAAACACACCCAAATAATGTAAGAAAGTTTTATAAACCCCATAAATCTTTAACACAATTTATTCCTTTAACTTTTACAGAAAACGGAGAAGAATTGCACTTTATTGGAGATGACAATTTCCGTGCTATTGCTAGATATAATATTAGTGATGTTTATGCCATGGCAGTGTATTATTTGTCAGAAGAGTTTAAAAAATGAAAAAAATATTATTATTAGTCCTATTATCGTCTAACTTTATCCTTGGCCAGAGTTTTGTTCCCAATGCCCCAGAGCTTAATCTAAAGAGTTATATTTTAATCGACCCAAATACTAGTACTGTTATAGCTGAATATAACTCCGAAGGATTAATTGAGCCAGCAAGTATGACAAAAGTTATGACTGCTTATGTTGTTGCTGATCAAATTAAAAATAATTTAATTAGTTTAGATGACAAAGTGCTAATCAGTGAAAGAGCATGGAAAATGGGCGGATCAAAGATGTTTATTGAGGTTGGTAAAAAAGTAAGCGTCTTAGATCTTATTAAAGGAATAATGATTCAGTCAGGAAATGATGCATCAGTTGCAATCGCAGAATATGTTGGTGGTACTGAAGACGGCTTTGTAGATCTAATGAATTCTTATGCAGCTTCTATAGGTATGAAGGACACTTATTTTACAAACTCAACAGGCTTACCAGATGATGATCATTTAACATCTGCCAGAGACTTGGCGTTACTCACCTCTAACTTCATAACAAAATTTCCTGATATATACGCATTATTCAAAGAAAAAGAATTTGAATATGGTGGCATCACTGGTAACAAATATAATAGAAACAAATTATTATGGAGAGACGAGACTTCTGATGGTGTAAAAACAGGTCATACGTCTTCAGCCGGCTATTGTTTAATAGGCTCTGCTAAAAGAGGAGATATGAGACTAATAACTGTTGTAGCAGGGAGTGATAATGCTAATAACAGTTTTTTAGATACACAAAGATTACTTGAATATGGATTTAGATTTTATGTAACCCAAAAGTATTTTGAATCAAATAAAGAATATACAACCACCAAAGTATGGGGCGGCAAAAGTGAGGTTTTAAGCCTAGGCGTTCAAGAGGATATTTCAATAACATTACCAAGAACTAATTTCAAAGATGTCAAAGTTGATTACAAAATAAAGAGTAATGTTCAAGCTCCTATTAAAATGGGACAAAAATTAGGAACACTTGAGATTATAAGTAACAATGAAGTAGTTTTAACTTCTGATCTTATTGCTCTTAACCAAGTAGAGGCTAAAGGTTTTTTTGGGAGGCTTTGGTCAAAATTTGTTCTTTGGATTATGAGTTTGTTTGGAATGGCATAAATGGAAAAAATTCATGCTGTTTTTAATAGCAAATTTAATTATCTTCATGACATTAAAATTTCGCCTCTAAGCAGAGGCTATACTTTTTCAGACAGTGTATATGAAGTTATTCCATTTTATAATTCAAAAATAATAGCTTTCGAGAAGCATATATCAAGACTGAAAAAAAGCTGTAGCTCATTAAACATTCCAATAAATATAGAAAAAACTACAAATGAAATATTAGAATTGATTTCAACAAGCAATCTAAGGGATGGCTATGTTTATTATCAAGTTTCTAGGGGAGTAGATTTAATCAGATCTCATATGTTTGATAATAAAATTTCTACTGAAACCTTTGGTTATGTAGTTGAATATATTTTTAAGACTCAAACCTTAAAAGTTATGCTGTGTGAGGATTTGAGATGGCAAAGATGTGATATTAAATCTACGTCATTGCTTGGTAATATAATGAGTATGAATAATGCAAAAGATAAAGGCTGTGATGAAGTTATTATGCATAGAGACAATATTCTTACAGAAGGAGGAGCATCAAATATGTTTTTTGCAGATGATAAAACCATTTTCACTCCAGAAATATCTACCAATATCTTACCTGGAATAACAAGAGATTTGCTTATAAATGAAATAAAAAAAGCAGGCATGAAAGTTGAAGAAGGCAATTATAGTATTGATGATTTAGTGGATGCTAAATCAATCTGGCTTACCAGTTCTACAAAGGGACTTGCTCAGGTTATCGAGATATTTAATTATGATGTTAGTCTTGAAAGAGATCATCATTTATTTTTGAAATGTAAGAAAATATTTTCAGAAAAGTTCTTTAAGTAGAAGTAAGTTTGATAATCATATTATCAATTTCCTGCCAGAATTGATCTTTTGTAATACCGGCTAAACCTTTAGCAGCCAAATCTAATTCATATATTTTTTTTTGAAGTGGCATCATTTTGTTGAGGGTATTTTGCTTAATAAAACCTACATAAGTTGGGATTTTAGACTTCCAAATACCAGATTTTTCAAGGCTCGAAGTTTTATTGATATTTTGATGAGCACTTATAGAAGTATTTATTATTTTACCCATTATCCAAACTAACAAAGGCCCATAATGATCATCGTTTTTCTTTATTGATTTTGCAATTCTTAAAGCATAGCTTGTGTTTAATTCTATTATTTTATCTTCTAATTCATAAGGAAGAAATTCTGCATTATCAGAACTTATTTCTTTATTTGATATATTTTCCTTATAAGTTAATTTTAATATATTAATCTCATTATTTTGAGCAACTAAATTACCAGAAAATGTATCTGAAATTCTATTTGAATATTCTTTGGCATCCTCCTCATTCATGAATCCTAACTGATTTTTAACCCAAGCCTTTTCTTCAAAAGACTTTAATTTATTGCATTGTATTATTAATGCAGATTCATCCATTTTCTTTACCCATTTTGTTGAATTATTTATCTTTTCTAAAGCAGATCTAATCACAATAATTATGTTTTGCATCTTATTTATATTTGGGAATTCAAATATATTTGTTATTTCTTTTGGAATTTTGCCACCATTATGAAAAATTTCTATTATTGTTTTTGAACCAAAAAGAGTCCCACCTGCATTTTCATATAATATTTTTTCTATATTTAAAAAATCTTTTTCATGTATTGCTTTTTTTTCACTATAGCCAACGCTTTTGAAGAATTGATTTATATGGTCTACAGAGCTATTTCTTAATACGATTTCCGATCCAAATACAAAAAAGATATTTGACGATTTATCAATATATTTTTTTAAAGAGGAAGCTTCACAAATCAATTAAACTCACCTCTAGTATTATTTGGTTATAAAGGTCATCAAATATTTCATTTTTAATAAAATTTAACATTTCTTTTTCTGCAAGGGGATTTAACTCAATTGAGCTGTATCTTTTCATGCTCATCAATGACTTGTTAATTACAGTTTTATCTAGATTTATTGTTATTTTTAAAGAAGATTTTATTTCTTTCTCTAAAGACCTTAATGAATTACCTGAATATACATCATACTGACTAGATTTATAGTTGGTTATGTCAATCGTTATAGTTTTATCTGAAGTGGATCCAGCCCTTAATTTCAGAGCCGAATTAATTCTAGTTTGAATTTCTTTAGGTATACCTATATCAAAATTTACTAAATAATTATTATTGTTTATTTTTGCGAGCTGATATTGATTAAGAGCACAGCCTTGAATAAGAATTAATAATATTAATATACAGCTTAGATATCTTTTTTTCATTATTTCATTATTTTATAACAAGTTTATTAGAATTTAAGAACAAGTGGCTATATAACAAAATTAATAAGCTTATCTTTTACATGAATTGTTTTTTTTATTTCTGAAGAATTTATATAATTTTTAACATTATCAACTTCTAATGCAATTTTCTCTATTTGTTTCTGATCAATGCCTTTATTTGTATTCATTTTTCCTCTGACTTTCCCATTAACCTGGATAATTAATTCGAATTCTTCAACTTCTAGAAGACTCTCATTAAATTTTGGCCAAGATGTCTCAATATTAGACTTTTCTCCATAGAAGTTTTTCCATAAGTATTCACATATGTGAGGTGCAATTGGCGATAGCATTTGTAATATGAATAATATTGCTTCATCAAGACAATACTTTTGGGAGTCTGAAGACTCATTGCTTTTATAATTTTCAGGTATAGAATTCAGCAATTCCATTATCGCAGCAATGGCAGTATTGAAAGCAAACCTCACTTCATAATCATTTTCTACTTTTTTTAAAGTTGCATGAGATTTCCTTCTTAATGCTAGCTCATCTTTAGAAAAAACAAACTCGTCATCGAGATGGTTATATTTTCTTCCATCAACTAGGTGCCATATTTTTTTTAAAAACCTTGAGGCGCCCTCGACAGATGATTCACTCCATTCAAGACTTTGTTCCGGCGGAGAAGTAAACATCATATAAAGTCTTACTGTATCTGCGCCATATTTCTCAATGTAAGATTGAGGGTCAACTGTATTGCCTTTAGATTTAGACATCTTTGCCCCATCTTTCAAGACCATACCTTGAGTTAATAATCTTTTGAATGGTTCATCTCCCTCTACTAAGCCAATATCTCTTAGAGCTTTATGAAAAAACCTTGAATAAAGAAGATGTAAGATAGCGTGCTCAATTCCACCTATGTAAAGATCAACTGGAAGCCAATATCTAGTATTCTCATCAAATATTTCTTTATTATTATCTGCAGATGTAAATCTTGCATAATACCAAGATGAATCCATAAAAGTGTCAAAGGTGTCACTCTCTCTTTTCAGGCTATCAGAAATAGTCATAAAATCTTTGTTTTGACTCAATGGTATAGGTGGAGAATCTTTTTCTAACTTTGGAAGTTTGACTGGCATATCATTTTTATCTATTACATTGGGTTCTCCATTCTCATATATCACTGGAATTGGACAGCCCCAATATCTTTGCCTGCTAACACCCCAGTCTCTTAGTCTAAATTGAACTAACTCTTCACCCGCCTCTAATTCTATGAGCTTATTTATTATTTTCTTTGACGCCTCGTTAGATGACATTCCATCAAAGCCTTCAGAGTTTATGAGCTTGCCTTTATCTATGATTGGTAATTTATTATTTTCTGTTTCAATTACTTGTTTAATATTGAGATTATATTTTGTAGCAAATTCATAATCTCTTGTATCATGACCAGGAACTCCCATAACCACTCCAGTTCCATAATCTAGCAAAACAAAATTCCCAATCCATACTGGTAATTTTTTACCTGATAGAGGGTGAATGACTTCTAAGTTAGTGTCTATACCTAGTTTTTCTGCTTTAGCAATATCAGCTTCTGCGGCCTTAATCTCCATACATTTTTCTATGAACTCTGCAATATCTTTATTTTTATTAGACAGCTCAATAGAAATAGGATGGTTTGGAGATATAGCTAAAAAAGAAACCCCAAAAATAGTATCAGGCCTAGTTGAAAAAGTTATAAGGGATTTATCAGAGCCGTGAATATTATATTTAATTTCTGCCCCATAAGACTTACCGATCCAATTTTTTTGCATTGTCTTAACATTTTCAGGCCAGTCAAGTTTATCTAAAGAATCAAGGAGCTCTTCTGCATAATTAGTTATTCTAATAAACCATTGATCAATTTCTTTGGTTTCAATTTGTGCTCCTGATCTCCATCCCTTGCCATCAATAACTTGTTCATTAGCTAAAACAGTTTCATCAACTGGATCCCAGTTAACTAAAGATTTTTTTCGATATACTAGGCCAGCATCATAGAGTTTTTTAAATATTAACTGCTCCCATTTATAATAATCTGGCTCACATGTTCTTAACTCTTTTGACCAATCATAGCTAAGCCCTAAAGATTTAAGTTGTCCTTTCATATGTTTTATATTTTGATCTGTCCATTCCATTGGACTAACATCATTTGCAATTGCTGCATTTTCAGCTGGTAGACCAAAAGCATCCCAACCCATTGGTTGGAATACATTAAAATTCTGCATTCTTTTGAATCTAGAAATTACATCACCAATGGTATAGTTTCTTACATGTCCCATATGAAGTTTTCCAGAAGGGTACGGAAACATCGACAAGCAGTAATATTTTTCTCTATCATCAATTTTTGAGACATACCTTTCTTCTTTATCCCATTTTTTTTGAATGGATTTTTCAATAGACTTTGGATTGTACTTAGAGCTCATTGTTTTTAAAAAAATCTCTTTCGAGATATTTAATAGTGTGTTTATTATTTACAAAAATTTCATTTTTTAAAATTTTTTGATGTAGAGATTGATTTGTTTTAATCCCTTCAACGAAAAACTCATCCAAAGCAGATAGCATTCTTTTAATTGCTGAACTTCTTGAATTTGCCTGAGTAATTATCTTAGCAAGCAATGAATCATAATATGGAGATACGTTATATCCACTGTATATATGAGAATCATACCTTATGCCAAATCCGCCAGCAGTATGCATTTTTGTTATCTCGCCTGGGCATGGTTGAAATGTTTCAGGATCTTCTGCATTTATTCTACATTCAAGAGCATGGCCTTTAAAATTTACTTTGCTTTGATCTAGATCATAGTTAATACCCAAAGCAATTTTAATTTGAGCCTTTACAATATCGAACCCAGTTATCATTTCAGTGACAGGATGCTCGACTTGAATTCTAGTATTCATTTCAATGAAATAGAATCCAGCATCTTCATAAAGGAACTCTAAGGTACCGGCACCTTCATATTTGATTTCTTTGCACAAATTAACACATGCCTGAAGCGTCTTATCAAGATTATTTTTATCAAGATTTAGTGCAGGAGCTTCTTCAATTATTTTTTGATGTCTTCTTTGCACACTACAATCCCTTGTGCCTAAATGAATGGCATCTCCCTTACCATCACCAATAATTTGTATTTCAATATGCCTAGGATTCTCAATATATTTTTCTATATAAATCTTTTCGTTTCCAAAAGCATTTAAAGCTTCTTGTTTAGTAATTTCAATTAGATTTATTAGATTTTCTTCTTTGTCAACAACCCTCATTCCTCTTCCACCACCACCAGCAGTTGCTTTTAAGATAACTGGATAGCCTATATTTTTAACAATATGTTTTATCTTAGCTTCATCATTGGGAAGATCTTTAGAGTAGCCTGGGACAGTCGGTATATTATATTTCTCTACAAATTTTTTTGCTGTGATTTTATCCCCCATCTTTTTTATTGTTTCAGCATCGGGCCCTATAAATTTATAACCACTTTTATTGCATTGACCTGCAAATTCATGATTTTCTGCAAGGAACCCATATCCAGGATAGATGGCATCTACTTCTGTAAGTTCTGCTGCAGATAAAATAGAGGGGATATTTAAATAACTTTCAGCTGGTGAAGCGGGCCCAATACATACAGTTTCATCAGCAAACTTTAGATGTTTTAAATCCCTATCTACATCGGAATACACACCCACTGTTTTCATGCCTAATTCTCTACATGCGCGGAGTGCTCTAAGCGCAATTTCTCCCCTATTTGCGATTAATACTTTATAAGTCATTTATTGAATTACTATAATGGTTTGACCAAATTCTACTGGTTGCTCATCATTAATTTCTATAGATATTATTTTTCCATCATAATCTGATTTAATTTCGTTCATCATTTTCATTGCTTCAATAATGCACAGAACATCACCTTTTTTTACTAAATCACCAACATTAATGAATGGTTCGCTTTCAGGGTTAGGTTTTCTATAAAAAGTTCCTACGATAGGTGACTTAACCTCGTTACCCTTATGGATAATATCTTTATTTTGGTTTAGCTCATGAATAGCATTGCCAGTGTCAATCTGATTAATGGTTGCCTGATCATTTTCAACAATATTAGTATTTTTACTTTGTTTTGAGATTCTTACAGATTCATCTCCTTGACTCACCTCTATCTCTTTTAAATTTGATTCTTCTAACATCTCAATCAATGTTTTAATTTTTCTTATATCCATTTTTTACCTATTAGTATTTATTACCTCATTCAAAGCAAGTTCATATCCTTTAGTTCCTCTACCACTATAAACTTTTTCTTCAATATCGCTAAAATATGATTTTTTTCTAAACTCTTCTCTAGATTTAATATCAGAAATATGAACTTCATAAAATGGAATTTTTACAGCTAGTAAGGCATCTCTTAAAGCAACGCTAGTGTGTGTGTAGCCTGCAGGATTAAAAATTATCACATCAGTATGATGATTTAAAGCATTATGAATTGCCTCAATTAATTCATGCTCAGCATTGCTTTGATAAAAATTAATTTCACAATTAGAATTATCTGCAATATCCTGGAGTTTAATTTCTATGTCCTTAAGAGATTCGCTTCCATATACATCCTCCTCTCTAAGGCCAAGCAAATTAAGATTAGGACCATTTAAAACTAATATTTTCATTTAACAGATTTTAACAGATTTTGTTAGCAATTATAAGATTTTATTTAATATCTATAGATTGAACTGGATAGCAAAATCCTTTATCTGAACAGCCCTGATAAAATATTTGAGTTTCGCTGTTATTAGGAATATTTTTGAAAGAAATTCTAAATAAATTTTTAATTATCACCGTATTCCCAAAAAACTCATCCTCATGATCAAAAGGATTACCATCAAGCATCGTATATCCAATTTCGCTTTCTTTATTTTTAATCTTTATAGATCTTAGGTATAAATAATAACTTTCTTTAATGCTCCAAGTAGCAACTATATCATCATCATCTTTAATGAATTTAAAACCAAAAGCTTTATCTGCTGGAAGAATTTTATTATTTTCTTGCGGGAACATAAAACTACCTTGAGCTAGTAAATTAAAACTAGTAGCAAATATAATAATTATAAATAATGTCTTTTTCATTAATATGTAGGATAAACTTCCCCAAATACAAAGTGAAGAGATACTTTTAATTATAATTATATAAAGATGTTCAGGAATTTTTTTATAAATCTGTTTTTTCTAATACCAGTTTGGTTTTTAAATTTGATTACAGTTTTTAATAAAGATGTAAAAAGAAAATTTATTTTTGATACACAGTCAAAACTTTTTTTATTTCTTATGCCTAAATTTGATATTCATAAAGTCTCTGATGAAGATATCCCAGAAATTAGATCACTAATTGAGGAGAAGAGAAGCAATTTTAGACTATCAAAAAAAACGAAAAAGAAATTAAGTAAGAAAGATTTTTTTATTGGAGTTGATAAAAATATTAAGATTAGAGAGTATGTTCCCTATAAAACTGACAATGAAAACGTAATATTATATTTTCATGGCGGTGGTTATGTCCTTAACTCTGTTGAAACCCATGATCTTGCTGTATCTTATTTCTCAGAAAAACTTAGAACAAAAATTTATTCTTTAGATTATTCATTATCTCCAGAGTGCAAATTCCCTCATGCATTAGATGAAGCAGTTGTTGCGTTAGATTGGCTAATTCAAAAAGGTATCAAGATTAGTAATATTAGTTTGTGTGGCGATAGTGCAGGTGCACATCTCGCTGCTTCAGTTACTCATCATTTTGCAAATAAAAATAAACAAAATGTTCATAGTCAATTTTTGATTTACCCAATGTGCGATCCTAGTTGTGATTATGAGTCGCATGAATTATTTCAAGAGGACTATTTGCTAACAAAAAAAGCAATGCAATGGTTTTGGAAAAAATTTCAGTCAAATGCTGAAGATAAAGTTATGAATACCTTTAATTTGATGCAATATAAGCAAAAAGTTAAGTTGCCACAAACTATCATAGTAACTGCAGGCTTTGACCCTTTGTCAGATGAAGCAGAAAATTATGCCTTTTTGCTTCATAACAATGGTACTTTTGTGAAACAATTACATTATCCATCTTTGTTTCATGGCTTTGCATCAATGACTCGATTAAAAGCAGCAAAAAAAGCAGTAGATGATTTTTTATCAGAATATAAAAAAATATTATAAATGGCGTATAAAAAAATAAATTTAAGGAATCCAGACACTGGAATTATTAAAGAAGTTCCAGTTGGTTTTTCTTGGACTGTCCTAATTTTTGGATTTTTTACTCCTTTGCTTAGAAGGGATGCTAAATGGACAATGATTATATTCATATGCTCTGTATTTACTCTTGGACTTTCTAGCATTGTTATTGCTTTTATATATAACAAGATTCATTTAGAGAGTTTGCTGGAGGATGGGTATGTAGAAAATAAAGAAAGAGAGATATCAGATACCGCTATTAAAAATATAGTTGAAGTAAAGAATTTAAGCATTGATTTCAAAGTTAGGGATGGACTTTTTAAAGCAGTAGATGACATAAGTTTTAATATTGAAACAAACAAAACCTTGGCTCTTGTAGGAGAATCAGGATCAGGTAAATCAGTTACAGCAATGTCAATCATGCAACTATTACCAGTACCTCAGGCAACTTATGGAACAGAGTCTTCTATTAAATTTAACCATAGAGAAATTATTAATGCATCTAAAAATGATCTTCTGTCTATAAGAGGAAATATTATCTCAATGGTTTTTCAAGAGCCAATGACTTCGCTAAATCCATACCATAAAGTTGGAGATCAAATAACAGAATCAGTGCTTTTACACACAAATGCCTCAAAAAAAGAAGCTAAAGATGAGGCAATAGAATTAATGGAATTAGTTGAAATAGATGAAGTCCAAAGAAGATTTAATTCTTACCCTCACGAGCTATCTGGAGGCCAA
Source organism: Gammaproteobacteria bacterium TMED226 (assembly GCA_002169105.1). Lineage (GTDB taxonomy): Bacteria > Pseudomonadota > Gammaproteobacteria > Magnimaribacterales > D2472 > SAR86A. The sequence goes on from NHJX01000014.1 coordinate 29,098, forward strand.
AGGCAGAGAATCATGATAGCAATGGCTTTAGTAAATAAACCAAAACTTCTGATTGCCGATGAACCAACAACAGCATTAGATGTAACTATTCAAGCTCAAATCTTAGATCTGATGTCAAAGTTAAAGACAGATCTTGGAATGTCTATCCTATTCATAACACATGACCTGGGGTTAGTTAAGGAGTTTTCAGATCAAGTTTGTGTAATGCAAAATGGAAAGATAGTTGAAAGTGGCGATACAAATAATGTTTTTGAAAATCCACAACACAACTATACAAAAAAATTACTCAGTGCAGAACCTCAACCCAAGCCAGAAATTAATAGCAACGAAGAACCTCTCATAGAGATAAAAAACTTAGATGTTTACTATGATATTCCGAGTATAAGTTTTTTAAAAAAAGACAGATTTCATGCTGTAAAAGATACTTCATTAAATATTTATAAAAATACAACTATAGGTTTGGTTGGTGAGTCAGGTTCTGGAAAATCTACACTAGGCAAAGCGATAGCAAATTTAACAAGCTTTGAAGGAAAAATTAGTTTTAATGGAAAAGAAATTAAAGATTCTCCAAAGGATATTAAAAAACATATTCAAATAGTATTTCAAGATCCATACGGTTCTTTATCGCCTCGAATGACAATTGGTGAGATTGTTGGTGAGGGGTTAGGGGTTCACTTCAGATTAACCAAAGATGAAACACAAAAAAGAATTGATAAAGTTCTTAATGACGTTGGAATCGAGTTGAATGCAAAAAATAAATATCCACATGAGTTTTCTGGTGGCCAGCGACAAAGAATAGCAATTGCAAGGTCGCTAATCATGAATCCAGCTTTCATGATACTAGATGAACCAACTTCAGCACTTGATAGGTCTATACAGATTCAAGTAATCAACTTATTAAAAGATATACAAGATGAATACAAATTAACCTATCTTTTTATAAGCCATGATTTAAAAGTTATTAGATCAATGTCAGACTATATCTTTGTGATGAAAGATGGAAAAATAGTAGAATCAGGCCTTTCAAATCAGGTTTTTGACTATCCAAAAGAAAAATATACTAAAAAATTACTCTCAGCTGCGTTAAGATACGCATCCGATTGAGAAAATGATTTAAATAATGAGTTCAAGAAAGTATTCAAAAGAATTGGTTGATGGGCCAAATCAAGCTGCATCTCGTTCAATGCTTCGTGGTGTAGGATTTACAACTGAAGATTTTACAAAGCCTTTTATAGGTGTTGCCTCTACAGGGGCCAAGGTTACACCTTGCAACATGCATTTAAACAAACTTTCAGAAATTGTTGAAGACTCTATTAATACATCTGGCGGTAAAGGTGTCCTTTTTAATACTATTACAGTATCGGACGGTATATCTATGGGTACTCAAGGAATGAAATATTCATTAGTTTCTAGAGAGGTCATTGCAGATTCAATTGAAACAGTTGTTGGATGTCTTGGTTATGATGGATTAATAACTATAGGAGGTTGCGATAAGAATATGCCAGGTTGTTTGATTGGGATGGCAAGGCTTAACAGACCATCTATATTTATATATGGAGGTTCAATTAGACCAAGCAAAAAAAACACTGACTATGTAACAGTTTCTGAAAAAGTTGGTGAGTTTTCTAAAGGTAAGATTAATGAAGAAGAGTTAATTCATTTTGAAGAAATTTCAGTTGAAGGTCCTGGATCATGTGGAGGTATGTACACTGCCAATACTATGGCTTCTGCAATAGAAGCTTTGGGTATGAGTTTACCAGGAGGAAGCAGCCAAGATGCAGTTTCAGATTCAAAGAATCAAGATTGTTTAAATGCTGGTAAGGCGATTATGTATTTGCTTGAAAAAGATATAAAGCCATCTGATATTATGACAAGAAAAGCATTTGAAAATGCTATCACTATTGTTATTGCTCTAGGTGGATCTACAAATGCAGTTCTTCATTTGCTAGCTATGGCACATTCTATTGGGGTAAAACTTTCTTTGGATGATTTCACTAAGATAGGAAAGAAAACACCAGTTTTAGCTGATTTAAAACCTTTTGGAAGTCATTACATGTCTGAACTTAATGCTTCCGGAGGAATACAGCCATTAATGAAGACTTTGTTAGAAAAAGGTTTATTGAATGGAGAATGTTTAACAGTTACCGGCAAAACTCTTAGAGAAAACCTTGAAAATATTTCACCATATGAAAATGACGAGATTATAAAAAGTTTTGAAGATCCTATTAAAGAAGATAGTCACTTAAGAATTCTTTATGGCAATCTAGCAAAGGATGGTGCTGTTGCAAAAATCACTGGTAAAGAAGGAATGTGCTTTGAAGGTAAGGCTAAAGTCTTTAACTCTGAAGAAGACGGGGTAGATGCAATTCTAAATAATCAAATCAAAGATGGTGATGTTGTTGTTATAAGGTATGAAGGGCCTCGAGGTGGCCCTGGCATGAGAGAAATGTTAAAACCAACTTCTGCAATAATGGGACTCGGCTTAGGGGACAAAGTCGCATTTATTACCGATGGTAGATTTTCTGGAGGAACACATGGATTTGTTGTTGGTCATATTTCTCCAGAAGCAGCTGAAGGCGGTGTTATAGCTCTAATAAAAGATGGAGATAAAATTCTAATTGATGCAAATGCTGATCAATTGACACTGAAAGTTAATGATGATGAGATTGAAAGAAGAAGGTTGGCTTGGAAGAATCCTTCAAATATACCTAAAAGAGGAGTCTTATCAAAATATGCAAAGAGTGTAAAATCAGCAAGTCTAGGAGCAATCACTGATTAACAATGTTTATTGAAAGAAAATTCCCAAACACAAGATTAAGAAGATTGAGAAGAAATAATAATCTAATCGACTTGGTATCTGAAACTAGCCTAACTTCGAATGATCTGATTCAGCCTATTTTCATAAAAGAAAATCTTAATGGGTCAGAAGAGATAGAGACAATGCCAAATATTTTTAGATATGGAATTGAAAAAGCTCTAAAAGAGATAGAAGATATCAAAAATTCTGGAATAAATTCAATAGCCGTCTTTCCTGTAATAGATACAGCAAATAAAGATAGCAAAGGCAGCCAAGCAGCAAATAGCAATAATTTCGTATCAACTGCTATTAAAGCAATTAAAAAAGAATTTCCTGATATTATTCTTATAGCAGATGTCGCGCTTGATCCATATACTGATCATGGCCACGATGGGGTTATCATTAATAATGAGGTTGATAATGATGAAACTATTAAAATATTGATAGAGCAGTCTCTTATTTTGGCTGATTCAGGAGCTGATATTATTGCTCCATCAGATATGATGGATGGAAGAATAGGCTTAATAAGAAATGCTCTTGAGCAAAATAGTTATAAAAATACAATCTTATTATCTTATGCTGCTAAATTTAATTCTAAATTTTATGGGCCATTTAGGGATGCGGTTGGTTCAGCATCAAGCTTAGGAAAATCATCTAAGTCTTCATATCAGATGTCATCTAAAAATAAAGAAGAGGCGCTCCATGAGGTTGCAATGGATATAAATGAAGGTGCTGATATTATTATGGTTAAACCAGCAATGCCATATCTAGATATTATTCATTTAATTAAAGATAGTTTTAAGATACCAACCTTTGCATATCAAGTAAGTGGAGAGTACAGCATGTTAAAACTATCAATTAACAAGGGATGGCTTGAATCAGAGGTTATGTTAGAATCGCTAATTAGTATTAAAAGAGCAGGAGCAGATGCAATTTTTTCTTATGCTGCTAAAGAAATATCTATGGAGATGCAAAACAAATGAGTAATGTTGTAGAAGTTCAAAATAAAGAAGATTTTGTTAATGAAGTTATTAATTCTGATGTTCCAGTATTGGTAGACTTTTGGGCAGAATGGTGTGGTCCGTGTAAGCAACTTGCACCGCTTGTTGAGGAAGCAGCAGAGGAATTTAAGGGTAAGATTAAAGTATGTAAGATGGATATTGATGCTAACAGAGAGACCGCAGCAGAGTATGGTATTAGGTCAATCCCAACATTAATGATTTTTGAAAATGCTGAAAATATCGGAACTGAGATAGGAGCTCTAACTAAACAGCAATTAGATGAATTTATAAGATCCAAAGTTTAAAATTTTTTCTATATAACTTTGCATCTTTTGTAAAAAGAGTTATCATTTTTATATCCAGATTTAAAAAACCTACCAATTTCAACCTTTTCAAATCAAACATAACGGAAATTTTTTATGAATCTTAGTGAAGTTAAAGACAAACCAATAAGCGAGTTAGTTGATATTGCAACTGAGCTTGGCCTTGAGGATCTTGGTCGTTTAAAAAAACAAGAAATCATTTTTCGTATATTTAAGCATAAAGCTTCAGAAGGAATAGATATATTTGGTGGTGGTGTTCTTGAGATTCTTAATGATGGTTTTGGGTTCTTAAGATCACCTCAAGGATCTTATTGTGCAGGAGAAGATGATATTTATGTATCACCAAGTCAAATTAGAAAATTTGGTTTAAGAAAAGGAGATTCTGTTGCAGGCAAGATAAGAACTCCTAAAGATAAGGAAAGGTACTTTGCACTTATTCAAGTTGATACTATCAATGGTGAAGAACCAGCTAAAACAAAAAATAAAATTCTGTTTGAGAATTTAACACCTCTTTTCCCTAACGAGAGACTGATGCTTGAGCAAGGCAGTGGCTCAAATGAAGATCTATCTTCAAGAATTATTGATTTAATCGCGCCAATAGGTAAGGGTCAAAGAGGGTTAATCGTTTCGCCACCTAAAGCGGGTAAGACACTGATGCTTCAAAGTATTGCGCATTCAATAAAAAGCAATAATCCAGAAGTTGAATTAATCGTCTTATTAATCGATGAAAGGCCTGAAGAAGTTACTGAGATGTCTAGAACTGTAAAAGGAGAAGTTGTAGCTAGCACATTTGATGAGCCTCCAACTCGACATGTTCAAGTTGCAAACATGGTAATAGAGAAAGCTAAGAGACTAGTTGAACACAAAAAAGATGTTGTTATTTTGCTAGACTCAATTACTCGGTTGGGAAGAGCTTACAACTCTGTTCAGCCAGCCTCAGGAAAAATCTTAAGTGGTGGTGTGGATTCAAATGCTCTTGAAAGGCCAAAAAGATTCTTTGGAGCAGCAAGAAACCTAGAAGAGGGAGGAAGCTTAACTATTCTTGCAACCGCGCTAGTTGAAACAGGCTCTAAGATGGATGAAGTTATTTATGAAGAATTTAAAGGCACTGGTAACATGGAGATTCATCTTGAAAGAAAGATTGCTGAAAAAAGAATTTATCCAGCAATAAACATAAGAAGGTCTGGAACTAGAAGAGAGGATCTACTAACTACTGACGAAGAGCTCCAAAGAATGTGGGTTTTAAGAAAAATTCTTGATGAAATGGAAGATGCTCAAGCTATTCAGTTTCTCATTGATAGAATTAAAACCTTTAAGACTAATGATGAATTCTTTAGTTCAATGAAGAATGGCAACGGCAAAAAATCTAAATAGAATTTTTTATTTCTTTTGCAATATCATCTGAAAAATAATCTATAAATTCTGCTTCATACCCAAGATCAGATATATAACCAATTATCCTTTTTGATATGCCAAAAAATCTTGCTTTTACATTATTTGAATAAACTTTATTAAAAAATATTTCTACAGCATAGGTACTTGCAAAAATAATAGCATCAGCCTCAAAAAAATCTTTTCTTATAGTTTCATAGCTATCTAATTTGAATCTTGTATAGCAAACAACCTCTTGAACGTCTTCACCATTTTCTTTTAGATAATTGAATACATCATTTAATCCATCTTTGCCTTTCACAATCAAGTATTTACCATTATTTTTATTTTTACATAAAAGTTCGCATAATCCCTCAGAACCTGGAACTTTTGGACAAATTGAATTAATTCCTTTTTGTGCTAAAAATTTTTTCGTTGAGGATCCCATCGAATAAATATTCTTATTTTCCAAGAATTCATTTTCTTGAAAAAATTTTACAGAAGGGATACTTTGAAAAATGATATCCGTGTAATCTGTAGATTGAAGCAAATACTCAATCCCACTAATATGGAATAGGGGAATATTCTTTATAGAACTATTTTGATCATTCCCAAGATTAATATTTGTACGCGTATCAATTATGTTCATCTAGTAAGTCTTTCCCACCTTTTTCAATGAAATCTTTAAGAGCTAATTCTGCAGCTAAGTCCATGCCATCTTCACTCCACCCTTCAAACTCTATAAATGAATTAAGACCAAAAACTTGACCCTTAAAGAAACTTACCCTTCCTGAATGAGACCCATCATGAGCCTCGAAACCGATAGCTGAATTACAATCAGCATTAATTTTATTTAAAAAATACCTCATTGCATGAATTTCTCCAGTGAAATCATCTTCTATTTCAAAGCAATCCTTAATAATCTTAGCGAATCTATTATCAGATTTATATTGAACCAAGAGTCTTCCTTGACCAACAGCAGGACACGATTTTAGCCTCTTATAGTTTAAGTTTTTTATAGGCTCGTCAAGTTCTTCTTTATACTCAGGGATATGAATTGTTTGATTAAAAAGTCTCCTTATTCCTGCCTCTGAAAGAACAATACAATCAAATTCCCCACTTTCTAATTTATTTAATCTAGTATCAATATTACCATTTAGGTCGTGAATATTTTTAGCGCGCAGGACGTGCTTAGCATACATTTTTCTTCTTAGACTTGATGTACCAATCTTCATGCTTCTTTCAAAAATAGGTTCTAAGCTGTTCCTGAAAATTAGAATATCATCGTTCAGCGACAGACTTCCTCCATCATTATCAATGATATGATATTTAAGATCTTTATTAGCCTCGCTGGGAAAATCTTTCGCAGAATGAACAGCAAAATCAGCATCGCCATCTAGCAAACACTTTTCAACATCGCTTACAAAATTTAATTTATCGAACTGTTTTTTTCCAAGAGCGCTAAGCTTGTCACCTTTTGTAGTTATGGTTTCAACTTCGTAAGCATTCTCAAAATTATCATATTCTTTAAACATTTCATAAGATGGCCCCTGATCTTCATAGATATATTTTCTTAAAAAGAGCTTATGCATAATCTCTTTAACTTGAATTAGAGCTAGTTTTGAGCCTCTTGACGCTACTTTAATTTTCATTTTTTAATAATAATGCTCTTACATCACCTATTATTTTTTCTTTATAAACTTTAAAAGAATCAGGTATATCTATATCTATAAATTTACTAAATTCAACATAGATTTTACATGAAGACTTAAGATTTTGATTTTTATTGACAAGTTCTAATACTTTTTTTTCATAGCCCTGATTAAATGGCGGATCTAGAAATATAAGGTCAAAATCTGATAAGTCATTTTCTCTTATCCAGGCCAATCCATTTTTGAAAAGAATCATTGATTGATTTTTTAAGTCTAGCTCTGAAATAGATTTTTTTATAACTAGATAGTTTCTTTTATTGTATTCAATAAAAACTGTTTTTTGAGCACCTCTTGATATAGCTTCAATACCAAGAGCACCAGTTCCAGCAAATAAGTCTAGACACTGATAATCTTGTATTTCAAATTGCAGCCAATTAAACAAGACTTCTCTTAATTTGCTTGATGTTGGTCTAAGAGAGCTCTTAAAGTCAAAAGAAATTTTTTTTCCTTTAAGCTTTCCTCCAGTTATTCTGATGTTATTTTTCATCTATAATATTTTTCTTTAAGTATAATTCATACTATGAGTATTCAAGATAACTTTAGACTAGCAATGCGCAGATATATTTATTCTGTAAGCATTATGTCTAACAAAGATGATAATGGAGATCTAAATGCAATTACTGTTTCATCTGTTACATCTATATCAATGGATCCTCCGAGTTTATTAATTTGCATAAATAAATCTTCAAGAATTCATGACACTCTAAAGATTGGAACAAAATTTTGTATTAATTTATTAAATAAAAATCAGGAAGGGCTTTCAAATATTTGTTCTGATGAAGACAGTTATGAAGATAGATTTAAAGATGAGAATTGGAATATTGAAAGCGTTCCATTTCTAAAAAATGCTCAAGCAAATATTTTCTGCAAAGTAGATAAACTTACCTCATACCATACCCATACTATTGTTGTTGGCCTGGTTGAGAATTCAAATCATGCTGAAGATATATCTACATTAACTTATGTTGATGGAAAATATCAGTAATACTTATTGAGCTTAATCGCTCTTCTCACATTCTTTTATTATTGAAATAACTTTTACTTTATCAAGATCTCCATTGTTTAACTCTGATTGAGAAAAGTTTTCTAGGAGTTTGTTTGCCTCACACTCACAAACCTCTTTTCCTCTTTCTGGTTTGCAGCTCGCAGTATATGTAGTTTTAAAGCCCCATTCATATGCGGCATCATTGGAACAGCCCATAAGAATTAATGAGACTGGTATTAATAATATTTTTTTCATATTTATTTATATTATAGATTAACTTGTTTCAATAAGACCTGTTATGACCTTATCTAAATGAAAATCTAGGTTCTTTGATATTTGATTAGCAAAAGGCATCGGACCATTGCTGTTACGATCACCTGCAATATTTACCTTTCTTATAATTCCAACTAAACCATGAACCATTGACCACAAAGTTATGCACTTAAAAGCAACAATTTCGTCGGCGTCATCAGATAATTTTTTAAAGCTAGATAATAAAATTTGGAATAATTTATTTGCTGACTCATTTAGATCTGGATAATCGACATAACTGCCGACAGCCGTTCCAAACATTAAATCATAGGTATTTGCATTTTTTAGACCAAAACTTATATAAGCTTTTCCACAGTTGATGAGGTAATTTTTTGAATTTTTTGTCTTTATAGATGACATTTCTTTATTTAGCTTCTCAAAGCCTTCTTTTGCTATTGCAGCATAAAGGTCTTCTTTTGTTTTGAAATGTCTATATGGCGCAGTTTGCGAAACGTTACTTTCCTTTGCTAAAGATCTAATGCTTAATTTGGTATACCCATCTCTCTCACACATCTTACAAGCACACCTTATTAGTTCTTTTTTAAGATTTCCGTGGTGATATGCTTTCATTTCACTATCATAATGTTGACACTGCTTACATAATACATTAATGTTTACACTGCTTACATTAGGATTTTTACAAAACAATGTCAAATTTTACCGATTTTAAATATCTACTAATACTTATAATTTTTGCATCGTCAGAATTATTTGCTATAGAAGTCCTTGAAGTTAAAATTTTAAATTCGTATTCTATAACCAAAGAATTTCCTGGGAAGCTTCTCCCAATTGAACAATCAAAGTTAGCTTTTATGATTCCTGGCAAGATAAACGATATATATGTAGATGTTGGAGATGCAGTAAATAAAGGTCAAATATTGGCAAAATTAGACGATAGAGAAGCTCTTGCTCAAGCAAATCAAGCAAAGGCTAGCTTTGATCTATCTGAACAAGTGCTAGAGAGGTATAAAGATTTAAGAAAACAAGGTCATATATCAACTCAAGATTTAGATAAGGCTATGTCTGATTTTATTATTGCCCAATCTCAATATGAATTTTATAAAGTTAAATTAGAGCAAACGAACCTTATTTCTCCTTTTAATGGCTTAATTCAAAATAGATTTCTAGATACAGGTACAGTAATCAACTCGGGAATCCCTATACTTGAGATTATTGATTCAAATTATGTTGAAGCGCATATCTCTGTACCTGTTATCTATTTAGAAGATATGCAGTTAGAAGAAGAATACGATTTTGATTTTGCTGGAGAAACTGTTAAAGCAATTTTTTCCAAACTGGCTCCAATGTCACCAGGAGGATCTAATAGCAGACTAGCAATTTTTAAGTTTAATAAATTTCTTAATCCTGGCTCAATTGCAAACTTACAATTAAAAATTTCAAAAGAAGCTAAGGGCACATGGGTTCCTCTGAAGTCTCTCTCTCAATCAGATCAAGGCTTATGGACGGTATACACTTTGGACAGCAACAATGTAGTTGTAAGAGACATTGTTGAAATAATATATTTTGAAAATGATTATGCATATGTGAATGGCACACTAAATAATGGTGACTTATTAGTTTTAGGTGGAGCATCTAAAATTATTGAAGGCAAAAAAATTAATTAGAAAAGATGAAATTTATAAGTATATTTCTTGATAGGCCAAGGATACTCTTTTTAACTTTAGCTTTTATATTATTATCTGGAATTTCATCGGTATTTACATTACCAATCCAAGAAAATCCAGAGTTAGCTGAAAGATGGGCAACTGTTACAATCTCTTATCCTGGAGCTACTCCAGAAAGAATAGAAACTCAAGTTGTTAACAATCTTGAAAACAAGTTAAGAGAAATTGTTGAGGTTGATATTGAAGATCTCTCATCTGTAATCACTCAAGGTTTTTCTGAAACAGTAGTTGAATTACAACAAAGCGTTCCGCCTGAATTAATAGAAGAGGTTTGGTCAAAAGTCCAAAATAAGATTGATCAGGTGGTAATGCCTGATGGCACAATTATGTTGCTTGAAAGATCATCAGGACCTCCAATAACTGTTGAATATATTATTGATTGGAAGGGTGAAGGGGATGCGCCAATTATTATGATGTCAAGGCTGGCGCAACAACTCCAGAAAAAATTAAGTTCTGTTCCAGGTACAGAAAAGACAGCAATCTATGGAGAGGCAGAAGAGGAAATCGTAGTTGAAGTTGATTCAGCAAAAATGTCATCCTTAGGATTAACATATCAAGAAATAAGTTTAGCTATTAGATCTTATGATAATAAGAAACCTGTTGGAGTGGTTTCTGATGAATACTCTGAGTTTTTAATTAGGTTAAAAGATAATATAACTAGTCCTCAAAAGATTGGGGAGATACCTGTCAAGGTAATTAATCAGTCAGAAATTATAAGACTTCAGGATATTGCCGATGTATCAATGAAGCCTGCGCATCCCATTGAAGATATTTTTTTATATAACGGCAGAAGGGTTTTATCAGTATCTGCAACTGGATCATTTTCTCAAAGGGTATTTGATTATGTAGATAGTGCTGATAAGGCAGTGAGTGATATGAGTAAATCATTGCCAGAAGAGTTTTCTATTGAGCGCATATATGACGAATCTATATATGTCTCAAGCAAGTTTGGAGAGCTTGTTAAAAGCTTTGCATTAGCATCTTTTTTTGTTTTGAGCCTTAGTTTCTTTTTTTTAGGAATTAGACCAGGAATAATAGTAACCGCAATTTTACCATTTTCAGTCTCATTAGTTTTATTAGGTTGTAGATTAATAGATCTACCCCTTCATCAAACATCTATTACAGGAATAATTATTGCGTTAGGGTTGTTAATTGATAATGGAATCATAGTTGTTGAAGATTATAAATATCGAAGGTCACTTGGACTTTCAGTAAAAGAATCGATAAATCAAACATTAATTCATATTTCAACTCCATTAGCTGCAGCAACCGCTACTACTGTATTTGCTTTTATGCCAATTGTTACAGGTGAGGGCTCTAGCATTGAATTCGTAGGAGGCATGGCACTAACAGTCATTATGTCAATTGTTTCATCTTTATTGCTAGCGCTAATAATGGTTCCAGTTTTGATGAGTTATATGGAAAAGATTCCTTATTTTGCAAATATAAATGTTCATGAAGAGGGATATAAAAACGAAAAGATTCTTAAAAAATATAGAGAATTTCTTACTTGGGCCTTTGATGTTCCAAGACGAGCAATATTGATTTCAATTTCTTTGCCCATGCTAGGATTCTTATTATTTGGGTCAATACCAAAAGACTTTTTTCCAGCAAATGATAGAGATATGTTTCGTATACATATAGAGCTACCCACAAATTCATCTTCAATTAAAACCCTTAAAAGAGTTCAAGAATTAAGACAACAGATAATTGATAGCGATCTTATTGAGCTAGATAGAGATTACTGGTTCATAGGAAGGTGGATGCCTAGAGTGCTAATGAATATAGTTGGCGGCGAGGAGAAAAATGGATCTAACAACCACGCGCAAGCAGTTTTGTTTGCAAAAGATTATTTTGAAATGATAGATAATCTGCCAGAGCTTTCAAAAATGCTAGTAGCCAAAAATTCTGATCTAATTATTTTTGTAGATAGTTTTCAATCTGGACCACCTGTATTTTCTGATATTCAATATTCTATTATTGGTGATGATGAAAATGTCTTAAGAGCTATTGGCTCAGAATTGGAATTAATTATTAATGATGCTCCAGATGTAAGCCATACAAAATCTTTAGCAGGTTATTCAAATACCAATATAGAATTTGAATTTAATAGTTCTAATATCTCACTATCTGGTAAAAATACTGAGCTACTAGTTAATGAGCTATATGCTGAAAATAATGGCATTGTTGTTAGTTCAATGCTTGACTCAAATAAAGAAATACCAATAAGAGTTAAGGGTATAAGAGAATCCTCAGATATCATAGGCGACACAAGCTATCTATCTATACCTGCTCAAGATGGAATAGATTTTATAGGGAATTATGGTGAAGCTACAATTAATAAAACGACTTCATACGTAACCAGACGGAATAGTCAAAGGGTTAATGTAGTCGAAGGATGGATATGGACAGGAACTCTTCCTCACAAAACTGAACAATACCTAGACGAGAAATTTAGAGAATTTGAAAGTAACTTACCACCAGGATATTCAATAATAGTTGGTGGCGAGGCTGAATCTAGGGGTCAATCTCAATCTCAAATATATTCATCAGCAATCATATATCTTTTATTGATAACCATTGGTTTAGTTTTTGCACTTAACTCATTTAGGCAAACAGCAATTATTTTATCTGTAGCTATTTTTTCTATAGGACTTTCTTTCTTGGGATTAAAAGTTGGTCAACAGAATTATGGATTTATTGGAACTGTTGGTGCTTTAGGTTTAATAGGCCTTTCAATAAATGACTCAATAATTGTCTTGTCGCATATCAAAGAAAAAGCTAATCAAATTTCAATGACAAAAGCTGATCTAATTGAGGTTGTAATAAGATCTACCCGACATATTATTACGACATCGTTAACGACGCTTGGTGGATTTGTGCCATTAATTTTTGCAAATATTTTCTTTCGACCACTAGCATGGGGAATGAGCATAGGTGTTCTAGGTGCAACGATGACAGCTTTATTGTATATTCCAGCAATGTTTATTTTGTTAAAAAAGATTAAGAATTAGAACACTCTTTTGAGTAATAACCGCCCCCATATTTTTTAATAACAAGTGATTCATGAACATATGTTCCACAAACTTCACAACTCAGTATTCTTTCATTCTTATCTTTATGTTTTGAAAATAGGATATTACTTATATGAGTTCTAACCAATTTAATAAATATATAAATTATAAATGGTATTATTAAGGGCAATAGTTTAGAGAGCGCTAAATTTAATTAGACCTTCTGGGCTTTGAATCATTTAGAAAATTCCATGACCAGCTCCTTTGACTTGATAGCTGCTTTGATTCTTCATCTGGATAATTAATATTTATAACAACTCTTATGTCATCAAGAAGTTCAGAATATCCAAGAGCTTCGTAACTAAGTTCTAGTACTTTTAAAGCCCTATAATTTTCACTTGAGTTTGGAATATTTTCTATTACATAGTTTGCTCTTCTAATTGCTCCAACATGAGCATCAATAGTTAAATAATAATCTGCAGCAGCTAATTCATTCTTGGCAATCATATTTCGTAAATACACGTTCCTTTGTTTTGCATATGGCACATACTGACTATCAGGGAATCTAGTTAAAAACTCTGTTAGCTCAGCAAAGGATTCTTTTGCTCCTGAAATATCTCTATTTGAAAGGTCAGTATCAGACACTCTTGTTAAGAATTCTCTATCTCTTGTATAACTTGATAAGCCTTTCATAAAATATGCATAGTCAATATTAGGGTGTCTTGGATGTAAACGAATAAATTTTTCAGCAGCAGAATGAGAGGCTTCAGTCTCTGAATTCATAAAATGCGCATATATTAATTCAACCTGAGCTTGCTCGGCATATTTACCAAATGGATATCTGCTTTCTATCGCTTCAAGAGCTTCAATTGCTCCATAAAAATTTTTAGCAGTCATTCTTCTTTGAGCTTGATCATAATAAATTTTTTCAGGCTGCTCAATTTCAGGACCATCAGAGTTGCAACCTACTAAAAAAGAGGATGCTAGGATCACCATAATAGGATATTTATAAATTTTTTTTGCTAGTTTCATTATTTGATTGCTCATTTTACCTGCATAATTACATTTTGGTCGCTAAAAACATAAAATTAGAACAAATTTTTTTTAATAAGTTCATATGCAAAAAGTAAAGAAAGTCCCTGAAGAATTATCAAACATGCGATTAGATAAAGTTTCTTCGATAATTTTTAATGAATTTTCTAGAACCCAACTTAAGAAATGGATTACTGAGGGAAGAGTTTTATTAAATAATGAAATTGCATTTCCAAAAGATACAGTTCAAATAAACGATGAAATAGAAATTAATCCTATTTCTGAAGCTAAGATCTCTTGGGAAGCAGAGGAAATAGATTTTGGACTAATCAAGGAAGAAGAAAATTACTTAATAATTAATAAACCAAGTAATTTAATAATGCATCCTGGTGCTGGCTGTTATGAAGGCACTTTAGCAAACGGATTGTTATTCCGCTTCCCAGAATTAAAAAACTTACCTAGAGCTGGAATCGTTCATAGACTAGATAAAGACACCTCAGGAATAATTTTAGTAGCAAGAAATGAAAAGTTTAGGAATTATTTTGTAAGTTTGCTACAAGAAAGGAAAGTTAAAAAAAATTATAAAGCTATAGTAGTTGGAAAAACTATTGGAAGTTTTAAGATTACTAATCCAATAGGCAGGGATAAAAACAATAGGACAAAGATGTCTATCAGGCCTGATGGTAAGGAAGCCATCACGTTTGTAAAGCTAGAAGAAAATTACCACAATTATTCTTTATTGGATGTTTCAATAGAAACAGGCAGAACTCACCAAATAAGAGTTCACTTAACTAGTAAAAAATTGCCTATTATTGGGGACAAGGTTTATAACCCCTCGAGGCATATTGCAAAAGAAACACCCTTAGATTTGATAGATATAATTAGGAACTTTCCAAGACAAGCTTTGCATTCTTACCAGTTATCATTTGAAGATCCTGATACCAATGAAATCCTTAGTTTTCATGCTCCAATGCATAAAGACATGGAAAACTTAATTAATAGGTTTAAAAAACATATTTAAAAATATTAAAAAAACTTGTTTTTATCAGTAAGATTAATGTATAAACCTTTCTCTTAGGTAGTTATTATGAAATTGGCTGGAAATGACATATTAATTCAATCCCTTATAAACGAGGAAGTTGAATATATTTTTGGGTATCCTGGTGGGGCTGCTCTCCATATCTATGACTCAATTTTTAAGCAAAAAGAAATGCAGCATATTCTTGTAAGACACGAACAAGGCGCAACGCATGCAGCGGACGGATATGCAAGAGCAACCGGAAAGCCAGGAGTAGTTATGGTGACCTCTGGACCAGGTGCAACTAATGCAATTACTGGTATTGCTACAGCTTTTATGGATTCTATCCCCATGGTTGTAATTTCAGGCCAAGTACAAAGTCATTTAATTGGAACCGATGCTTTTCAAGAAACAGATATGATAGGAATATCAAGACCTATTGTTAAACATAGTTTCACAGTAGACCATCAAACAAATATTGCTCAAATTGTTAAAGAAGCCTTCCATATAGCAACATCGGGGAGACAGGGGCCAGTAGTTATTGATATACCAAAAGATATTACAAACCCAGATGATTTATTTGATTTTCAATATCCTTCAAAAGCTAATATCAGGTCCTATAACCCACCTATAGATCCTGATAAATCTCAGATAGGAAGAGTTGTTGATGCGATATTAAATTCTAAACAACCTGTTATATATGCAGGTGGAGGAACTATATCAAGTAATGCATCTGAAGAATTAAGAGAGCTTAATAGCTATATAAACGTGCCGGTTACAAACACACTTATGGGATTAGGGGTATATCCAGCAACTGATGAAAAATTTCTTGGAATGTTAGGCATGCATGGAACATATCAAGCAAACATGGCGATGCATAATGCTGATTTAATTCTAGCAATTGGTGCAAGGTTTGATGACAGAATTACTAATACACCTGAAAAATTTTCTCCAAAAGCACAAATAGTTCACTTCGATGTTGATCATTCTTCTGTATCAAAAATTATAGAAGCAGATATAGCAGTTTTTGGTCAAGTTAAGAACTCACTACAAGCAATCAATTCCTTAATTAAAGATAGGTTGGATGAGATAAATAACTTTGAAATTGATAAATGGCATGCGCAAATTGCAGAATGGAAAAAAATACATGGCCTTAATCATAATCTTTATAAAGAAGAATCAGATAATAATCCCATACTGCCTCAGGCAGTAGTTCAACATGTTTATCATGCATCTCATGGAAAAGCATTTGTTACCTCTGATGTAGGCCAACATCAAATGTTTACCGCACAGTATTATCATTTTGATGAACCAAGAAAATGGATCAATTCAGGAGGTCTTGGCACTATGGGCTTTGGCTTGCCATCAGCAATGGGAGTCAAGTTAGCATATCCCGATGA
This sequence comes from Gammaproteobacteria bacterium TMED226, assembly GCA_002169105.1. Classification (GTDB taxonomy): domain Bacteria; phylum Pseudomonadota; class Gammaproteobacteria; order Magnimaribacterales; family D2472; genus SAR86A. Next base: position 45,748 of record NHJX01000014.1, read on the forward strand.
AGAAGTTATATGCATTACTGGTGAAGGCAGCATACAGATGTGTATCCAAGAACTATCGACATGTTCACAATATAAATTACCAATAAAGATATTCAATATAAATAATCTTGCATTAGGTATGGTTAAACAATGGCAAGATATGAATTATGATGGCAGATATTCTTCAATTAGTTACGAAGACTCATTGCCAGACTTTAAAAGCCTGGTTGAATCATACGGACATATTGGAATTAAAATTACAAAAAATTCTGAATTAAAACAAGGAATTCAAAAAGCTTTCTCTATAAAAGATAAATTAGTCTTTGTTGATATATATGTAGATCCAAATGAACATGTTTATCCAATGTTAGTAGCACCTAATGGCAGTCTAAAAGATATGTGGTTATCAAAAGGCAATAAGACATGATTGAGAGACAATTAACATTAATCATGGAAAATAAACCAGGAGCGCTAGCTCGTGTTGTTGGTTTATTTCATCAAAGAGGATACAACATTGATAGCCTTCACGTTGATCCAATAGATGATTTCACGCCCTATAAATTTATCGAAGATGAATTAAATATAAAGTTTGCAAAAGGCGAAGTCTCACGTCTTGTAATTAAAACAACAGTTGGCGATAAACTAATGCGACAAATTTTAAGACAAATAAATAAATTAATTGAAGTGATTGCAATCAGTGATGATGAGAGCACATACTTGAAGGGGATATTAAGAGATGAAAATTTATTATGATAATGATGCTGATTTAAATTTAATTAAGAATTTAAATGTAACAATTGTAGGGTATGGCTCTCAGGGACATGCTCATGCCAATAATCTTAAAGACTCAGGTGTGAACGTAACAGTTGCGCTAAGAGAAGGATCGTTATCATGGAATAAAGCATCCGAGGCAGGCTTAAATGTTATGTCTGTTCATGAATCTATTTCAAATGCTGATCTGGTTATGCTTTTAGCTCCTGATGAATTCCAAAAGGGAATATTTGAGAAAAGTATTCAACCAAATCTAAAAAATGATGCAATCCTGGCATTTGCACATGGTTTCAATATCCACTTTAAAAAAATTATTCCAAGTGCAACTAACAGTGTAATCATGATTGCTCCTAAAGGTCCTGGACATACTGTTAGAAGTACTTATGTTAAAGGTGGAGGCGTCCCATCATTAATAGCAATTTACCATGACTCAATTATAGGAAGAGATTATTCAGCTAAAGATATTGCACTTTCATATGCAAAAGCAAATGGCGGCACCAAGGCTGGAGTTTTAGAAACATCCTTCAAGGAAGAAACTGAAACAGATTTATTTGGAGAACAGGCTGTTTTATGTGGCGGAATGACAGCATTAATTAAAGCTGGTTTTGAGACACTAGTAGAAGCTGGTTATAGTCCAGAAATGGCATATTTTGAATGTTTACATGAAACAAAATTAATTACAGACTTAATCCAAGAAGGAGGCATTGCAAACATGCATTATTCCATATCAAACACTGCAGAATATGGCGATTACCTTAGCGGCCCAAAAATTATTACAGACGAGACAAAGGAGGCAATGAAAAAGATTCTTGATAATATTCAATCAGGTAATTTTGCTGATGAATTTCTAGATGATTGCCGCCAAAGTAACGATGGATCAGGCGGACCTTTTATGAAAACTAATAGACAATCTACAAAAGATCACCCAATTGAAAAGGTTGGAAAAGAATTAAGATCTAAGATGAAATTTCTCAATTCAGAAAAGCTTGTAGACAAAGAAAAAAATTAATTAAAATTATTAAATAAAAAGGTATCTTCTTAAACCTATCTCCGTTAGAATACGGTTCCCGTCCACCGAGGCGGTTGTTCTTTAAAATATTTGGTTACTCGTGTGGGTGTTCAAAATACGAGATAAAATTTAGATTTTTATTTAAAAATCAACAGACATGATATTAAATTGAAGAGTTTGATCATGGCTCAGATTGAACGCTGGCGGTAGGCTTAACACATGCAAGTCGTGCGAGAAAGTATCTTCGGATATGAGTAGAGCG